>JBNMLI010000008.1:0-16972 GCA_050874765.1 Alistipes sp. | reverse complement strand
GGCGACGACCGTAGGATTCCTCCTGCACCTCGACTACACGACCGACTACCGCATAGCCTCGCGCACGCGGCTCGCAGGTTTCGACCGCCTGACGGCTCTCGGGGGTGTGCAGGTGCAGTTTGCCCTTGCCAACACCTTCGCCGACCACCGTATGGCTCCGCGTGCGGGCAACAGCTACCGCGTCGTGGTGTTCGACCATCAGAGTGGACGCGAGTATATGTTCCGCTACGGCGATGCCGCATTGGCTATGTTCGCCGCGCGCTCGGCACTGCTCACCATTCCCGCGGGCGGTGCTGTCGGAGAGTGCCGACTGCTCTGCCGCAGTTCGTCGAAGGAGGAGTTTGCGGAGTACACGGGCGACTGGGCATTGTACGACGGCTATGTCGGCGAGAGCGGTACGGTCGATGTCGTGGCAGATGTGCGCTCGGGCTGGGCGATGTTTGCGGAGGAGTACCTCTGAAAGCATATGCCTAATTACGCAAAAGAGGAGGCGGAACAACTGACATTGTTGTCCCGCCTCCTGTATTTGTTCGTCTGACCGCGCTATTTCTTATCCTTCAACAGTCTGACGGTGAGCGTCAGCGAGATGTTCGGATAGACGATTACCTTGCCGAGAATTTTGTTGATGGTGCCGATTTCGCCATCGCTGTCGATGTCGCGCACGTTCGCCGACTCGACCTTCGGCTTGCCGATAAACGCTGCACCTATTTCACCGCGGAAACCGACACGACGTTTCGGTATCGGGCGACCGAAACCCAAACCGACGTAAGGCTTTACTGCCCACACTTTCAGACTTGCGTTCATCGAGCCGTCGGCATTGAGCATTACCTCCGAACTACCGATGTTCACGGGAATGTCGGTGATTTGTATGCCATGCGATTGGAGTTCGGCAAGTTGGTCAGGGTTCATTTTGCCCGAGAGTTTGAGCAACTTGCTGCTGCCGAAGTAGGCACCGAGCGTGATGTAGAACGACGACTTGCCGCGACGGAACGGCGTGAAATCGAAGAGCAACATACCGTGCGTCATACCTGCCGTGGCTTTCAGTCGCAGGTCGGGAATCTGAACCTCCTCGCCGTAAACATCAATCGGTTCGATTGACTGATTGTATTTGTACGAACCGGGCAACGTCGCAATGCCCACGCGCATGGCGATTGAGCGATGCAGCGGTGTGGCAGCCTGTATGCCGTAGCCCATTGTCGAAGCCGATATGCCGAGCGAAACGTTGCTGAATGCCTTGCGCTCGGGTGCAGGCATCTTTTCACGCTTGGCAGCCGTCGCCATCGGAGCGACCGCGCACAGGAGTGCAGCCAGAATAATTGCGGGTAGAAATTTTTTCATTGCGTTGATTTTTTGTGTTTTTGCTCCGCAATATACGCATTATTTTCTCCTCTGCCAAAAAAATCGCTTCACCTGTTCGATTTGTGCGCCATAGCCTTACCGCCCGCCTACCGCCACTCGCGGTAGGGGTGTCGGGCAAGGAACGAGTTGTAGTAGTAGCGGTTGCCCGTAACCTCCTTCCAAATCCACGCGGGCAGGGCGGGTTGCTCCTCCGTCGCACCGAGTTCGACCTCGGCTACGACAAGCCCCTCGTTGGCTCCCGCAAACTCATCGACCTCGAAGGTATAGCCCTCGTAAGGCACTATGTATCTGCGCTTCTCGACAACGCCCTCGCACCGCGCGAGCAGTGCCTCGGCACAGCGCACGGGGATAGGTCGTTCCCACTCGAAACGGCTCAATCCGCCGTCGTGGCTCTTGCCTTTGAGCGTCAGAAATGCCCGCTCGCCATAGATGCGCACGCGCGCCGTAACGCGCCGCGAGCAGAGATAGCCCTGCGCAATGCGTGCCGACGCACTTGCCTGTGCGCGGAACGAGTCGTCGCGCACCAAAAATTTGCGTTCGATTTCGCGTGCCATAACTCCCTCCTATCGCGATGCCGCCTGCTTCGAATCGTCGGCAATAACGCCTTTGCCGTTCAGAGCCCAGCGACCCTGCACGCGCAATACCTGCTCGATGATGTCGCGCACGGCACCTTTGCCACCGCCATATTCCGAAACGTAGAGTGCCGTGTCGAGTACCTCGGAGCAGGCATCGGCAGGCGCAACGGGTATGCCGACCTCGCGCATGCACTCCAAGTCGGGAATGTCGTCGCCCATGTAGATGGTCTTGCTCAAATCGACCCCCGTCTGCTCGGCAAACTCGTGAATGGTGGCGATTTTGTCCATGCAACCCAAGTAGAGGTACTCTATGCCGAGCCGCTTCATGCGCGATTCGAGCGTGCGCCCGAAACCGCCCGAGATGATGCAGATTTTATAGCCCTGCCGTATGGCGTATGCCACCGCATAGCCGTCCTTGGCGTAGTACTTGCGGATAAAGTCGCCGTCGGCGAGGGGAATGATGTCGCCGTCGGTGAATACGCCATCGACATCGAAGACAAACGCCTCGACATCGGCGATTATCTCTTTGAAATTTTTTGTTGCCATATATATTCGCTTATTTCATTGTAAATTCGTGTGAGCAGTTCGTCGCCCGCGAGCAGTCGGTGGTGTCGCTCCTGCGTCGCTGCGTCGCCACGCACGGCAGGTCCCGTCTGTACCGTCGCAGGGTCGTGCGAAGCGACCGCCTTACGGGCGGTTTCGAGGATTATCGCGTCGGTCAAATCGCTCGGCAAGCCCGCCTCGCGCAACTGCCCGACTGCCGCCGTAAACATCGCATTGGCGAAGTTGTTGGCAAACACGCCCGCCAGATGCACGCGCACCCGTTGCTCGGCATCGGCATCTGCCACGCGCCCGCTTATGCGGCGGGCAAAGCGGTGCAGACGCTCGCGTGTCGGTGTGTCCGAGGCTTCGAGCAGCAGCGGCACCGTGCGCCAATCGACCGCGCGCCCCGCCGTGAAGGTCATAAACGGATAGAACACAGCGCGATGCGCAATGCTCGCGGGCAGTGCGTCGATGCCTACCGCCCCCGCCGTGTGGGCAACCGTCGCCCCCTCGGCAAACGGCAACTGCGCCGCCACCTCCGCCACGGCACGGTCGCTGACCGCAATTATGTAGAGGTCGCTCTGCGCCAAAGCCTCGCGCTCGCCGCACCACGGCGCACGGGCAATCGCCGCCACGGCACGTCCGCGCTCGGCGTTGCGGGCGAAGACCTGCTCGACCCCGATTCCGTTCTCCACTGCCGCCCGAGCCAACGCCTCGGCGACATTTCCGCTACCTACGATTACCATACCGTCCGCCGTTACTCCTGCGCCATCTCTTTGAGTGTCGCTATTTCGGTTGCCCAACGGCTCTCGTCGGGTGTTTCGAGAATCAGCGGTATGCCGTCGAAGAGCGGCGAACGGGCGATGAAGCGGAAACACTCCCAACCGATTGCCCCGTCGCCGAGCGGTGCGTGCCTGTCGATATGACTGCCGAGCGGTTTCATCGCGTCGTTGAGGTGCATACCGCGCAGATAGCGTAGCCCGATGATGCGCTCCGCCTCGTCGAAGGTCTTGCGGCACGCCTCGTCGGTGCGCAGGTCGTAGCCCGCGGCAAAGGCGTGGCAGGTGTCCAAGCAGAAGCCCACGCGCGACTTGTCCTCCACCTTATCTATTATATAGGCGATATGCTCGAACGCAAAACCGAGGTTCGAACCTTGCCCCGCCGTGTTCTCAATCACCGCCGTAACGCCGTGCGTGCGGTCAAGTGCGATGTTAATCGACTCCGCCACGCGGTCGAGCGAGAGTGCCGTAGTGATTTGATTGAGGTGGCTGCCGGGGTGGAAGTTCAGACGGTCGAGCCCCAACGCCTCGCACCGCGCCATCTCGGCGACGAACGACTCGCGCGAACGCTCCAACGCCTCACGCTCGGGGTGGCCGAGGTTGATGAGGTAACTGTCGTGTGGCAGGATTTGTGTAGGGGTATAGGCGTGCTCGGCACAGGCACGACGGAACGCCTCGCACTGCTCGGCAGTGAGCGATGGTGCACTCCACTGACGCTGATTTTTGGTGAAGAGGGCAAACGCCGTAGCCCCTATGTTGCTTGCATTTACGGGCGCATTATCCACACCGCCTGCCGCACTGACGTGCGCTCCAAAGTACTTCATAGCCTTTTAAGAAAGAGTTGGTTATATGGCAAAGGTAACGAAAAATGAGTTATATTTGCACCCAAATTACACAAAACGATAAACGATATGAAAAAAGTTTCTGCAATTTTCACCATTCTCCTCGCTTTGACATCACTTTCCGCCGCGGCACAGGTCAGTGTCGAGGCTGCCGCTCCGCAGGAGCAACCTGCATTTGAAAATAAGGTCAAGACCGATTCGGCTCAACCCGAATTTTCGTCTGCCGCCAAGGCGCGTGCCGAGCGTGCCGCAATCCGCAAGGAGCGCAATACCATCGAGTTCAACATCGGCGTAAACGGTTCGTTGTCGAACTTCAACAGCAAGTGGCAGGACGTGAACGGTAGCGTAAACTCGATTACGGGTATCGCCAACGTTCTCTTCACTCACTCGTTCAAGAAGGGCAAGTTCACCATCGACAACAAATTCACGGGCAAACTCGGTGCGACGAGCAAATCGTCGGTGTGGACGAAGAGTCAGGACGAGTGGTTCATCTCGACCGCCCCTGCCTACAAAATCTCCGACAACTGGAATTTCGGTGCCATCGTGTCGTTGCGTTCGCAATTCGCCAACGGCGTCGATAGCAAGAACATTCGCACGAGCAGCTGCTTCGCGCCTGCCTATCTGAATGTTTCGGTCGGTTTCACCTACGTCTGCCCGAATCCGAAAGTGCCTATCAAAATCAACCTCTCGCCTATCTCGATGAATGCTACATACGTTACCAACAACACCGTCAAGAACGCCTTTTTCAACAAGCAGGGCTTCAAGGACGCCGAAGGTAACCCCATCACCTACGCCGACTACAAAGCGGACAACTCGTTGCTCGATGCCGAGCATCGCAACACGGCATACTGCTACGGTCTGACGCTCTCCAACGGCTCGTCGCGCTACGAGGGCGGTTCGTCCGTGCAAATCGACTTCGACCGCACCTTCGGCAAGTCGGGCGTCTTCCGCTACCGCACGACCTTCTACGGTTTCTACGGCTGGATTAACGAGATTGCCCAGCAAACCGACAAGGAGATGAACTACGCCCACCTGTTGCCGACCATGCGTTGGGAGCATACGGTAGATATCAAGGCGACGAAATACCTCTCGACGCAGTTCTACTTCCAAATGTACTACAACAAGGCGCAGGTCAATTCGTTGCAGACCCAAATCATTCTCGGCGTAGGCCTCTCCTACACGTTTAAGAACAAATAATGAAACACATCAACCGTCATACCGTTTTCGGGGCAATCGTCGTGGTTGCCATATTCCTCATGGGCTGGCTTGTGGGTCGCTCCTACGGGCGTCGCGTTACGGGCGAGCAGGTGCAGGCGTTGCTCTCGCGCATCTCGGACGGCGGCAAGGTCGGGCGCGTGGTGTCGATGATAGAACACGACTATGTCGATTCCATCTCTGCCGACTCCATCGCCGAGGTCGCCATACCCGCCATGCTCGAAGTCCTCGACCCCCACTCGGTCTATATCCCTGCCCGCGAGTTCGAGCAGACCGAGGAGCCGTTGCAGGGCGAGTTCGACGGTATCGGCGTCGTGTTCAATATGGCTACCGACACGGTGATTGTGCTGAACGTAATCCCTTCGGGGCCGAGCCAAAAGGCGGGCGTGCAGGGTGGCGACCGCATCATCAAGGTGAACGATACACTCATCGCGGGGCAGAAGATGACCACCACCTCCGTGATGAAACGCCTGCGCGGCAAGCGCGGCACACAGGTGCGCCTTTCGTTGGAGCGTAGCGGCATCAAGGATTTGGTCGAGGTTACCGTAACGCGCGATGCGATACCGTTGCACAGCGTCGAGGCGGCGGTGATGCTCAACGACAGCGTAGGCTTCATCAAACTATCGCAATTCTCGCGTACCTCCCATGCCGAAGTCGTCGAGGCTATCGCCCGACTGCGCAAGGAGGGTATGCGCCGACTGGTGTTCGACCTGCGCGGCAACAGCGGCGGATTTCTCGACCAAGCGATACTGATTGCCAACGAGTTCCTGCCTGCCAAGAGCCTCATCGTCTATACCGAAGACCGCCACCACCGTCGCACGATGCAATATACCGACGGCAAGGGCGGAGCGACCGACCTCGCGCTGGCTGTGCTTATCGACGAAGGCAGTGCCTCGTCGAGCGAAATTCTGGCGGGTGCGGTGCAGGACAACGACCGCGGCGTCATCATCGGTCGCCGCTCATTCGGCAAGGGATTGGTGCAGTCGCAGGTCGAGTTCGGCGACGGTTCGGCAATGCGTCTGACTGTGGCACGCTACTATACCCCGACGGGTCGCTCAATCCAAAAACCCTACTCGGCAGGCACGGACGACTACGAGATGGACATCATCAACCGCTACAAGCACAACGAGTTCTTCTCGGCAGACAGCATACGCTTCGCCGATTCGCTCCGATTCACCACGCCGAAGGGGCGCACGGTCTATGGCGGCGGCGGTATTATGCCCGACATCTTTATGCCGCTTGATACGACTGCCGTAACCAAATACTACGTCGAGGTCAGCGGCCGCAACATCTTGTACCGCTACACGATAGCCTACTCCGACCGCCACCGCGCGCAGTTGAGCGCGGCGCGCACGACCGCCGACCTGCGCCGTATGTTCGACGACGACAAGGCTATGTTCGACCGCTTCGTGGCATACGCGGCAGAGCAGGGCGTGCAACCCGCACCGCGCGACATCGCCCGTTCGCGCCGAATCATCGAGGCGCAACTGCGAGCCTTCGTAGCCCGCAACTCGGAACTCGACAACAGCGCGTTCTACTACTTCATCTACCCTATCGACAAAACGATGGTGCGTGCCGTGGAGGAGGTGAGCCGACAGTAACGCAGACAATTAACGCATAAACAAAGCAGGCAGGAACCGAAAAGTTCTTGCCTGCTCTGTTTTTCGGAAAGGCGACGCGCCTACAACCTATCCAGACACTCGCTGATTATGCGCGCGCTGTCGCGTACCTCGTCGTCGGTTATGGTCAGCGGCGGCGAGATGCGGAACGCCGTGTCGCAATAGAGGAGCCAGTCGCTCATGATGCCCTCCGCGGCAAACATCTCCATCATGCGGAACATCTTCTCCGGACTGCCCAACTCGACGGCAATGAGCAAGCCGCTGCGACGCACCTCGCGCACCTGCGGGTGGTCTTTGAGCAAGTTCTCATATAACGCGCCCTTGCGCTCGACCTCGGCAACGGTGTTGTGCTTGACCAAAAAGCGCAGTGCCGCCAATCCCGCCGCACAGCATACGGGGTGGCCACCGAAGGTGGTGATGTGTCCGAGTACTGGGTTGCTCTGCAACGTATCCATTATGGCATTCGACGAGATGAACGCCCCGAGCGGCATACCTCCGCCGAACGCCTTGGCAAGGCATACTATGTCGGGCGTAACGCCGTATTTGGTCATGGCGAACATCGCGCCCGTGCGCCCCATACCCGTCTGAATCTCGTCGAAGATGAGCAACGCGCCGACCTCCGTGCAACGCGCGCGCAACGCTTGCAGATAGCCCTCACGCGGCGGACGCACGCCTGCCTCGCCCTGCACAGGCTCGCACAACACGCAGGCGGTCGCCTCGGTGATTTGTTGCAGGTCGTCGAACGAGTTGAAATCTATCGCCTTGCACGCGGGCAACAGCGGACGGAAGGCGTTTTTCCACTCCTCGCCCTCGGGTTCGCCCATCATGCTCATCGCCCCGTGCGTCGAGCCGTGGTAGGCACGGCGCATCGAAATCATCTCGGCGCGGTGGGTGTAGCGTTTGGCGAGTTTGAGCGCGCCCTCGACAGCCTCGGCTCCCGAATTTACGAAATAGACGCTCTCCAACGGCTCGGGCAGCAGCGCGGCAATCTCGGTGGCATACTCCACCTGCGGTCGTTCGAGCATCTCACCATAGACCATGACGTGCATGTAGCGTTCCGCCTGCCGCTTGACCGCCTCGACAACGTCGGGGTTCGAGTGGCCCACATTGCTGACCGACACGCCTGCCACCAAATCGTAGTAGGGCTTGCCTTCGGGTGTGTAGAAAAATACCCCCTCGGCACGCTCTACGGGGGTCATCATGGGCGAGGGCGAGGTCTGCCCGACATGGGCGAGAAACCTGCGACGGAGAATGTTCGTTTCGTTCATATCTGTATCGTTTTCGGACATATTTCGTGCGCAAAGGTTTGCAAACGGCAAATTATTGGTACATTTGCATCGGATTTGCAAACTTTGCTGTTCGACAAAAGTACACAAAAAGCGTATGCAAAGGAAGCAATCCGCAGTTTTATTTTATGAAACGAATCCGCAAAAGTGTTGAAAAAGTGTGTGAAAAACAAAATGCAGGATTTTAGTAATGAAATTTAACAACAAAATCGTTCTTATCACCGGCGGAGCGTCGGGCATAGGAAAAATTATGGGTCGCCTTGCTCTCGAACGCGGAGCCGAGGCTTTGGTTATTTGGGATATCAACGCCGAGAATATCGCTCGCGTGGCAGCCGAATATGCTCCGCTCGGGCGTGTGGCAGGCTATACGGTGAATGTCGCCGAGGCCGAGGCTGTCAAGAATGCCTACTCACGCGTCAAGAGCGAGGTCGGCGAGGTCGATATCCTCATCAACTGCGCAGGTATCGTGCGCGGCAACCGTACCTTCGACCGCCAGAGCGTGGACGACATTCGGCTGACGATGGACATCAACGCCACTGCGCCGATGGTCGTCGCCTTGCAGGCATTGCCCGATATGATTGCCCGCAACAGCGGTCATATCTGCAACATAGCCTCGGCGGCAGGTATGCTGTCGCTGCCCAAGATGTCGGTCTATGCCGCGAGCAAGTGGGCAGTCATCGGGTGGTCCGACTCGGTGCGCATCGAGTTGCAGCAGATGCACTCGGCAGTGCGCATCACCACCATCGCTCCCTACTTCATCAACACAGGTATGTTCGACGGCGTGCGTTCGCGCCTCTTCCCGATACTCGACCCCGAGCGTACCGCCCGCAAAATCGTGCGTGCCATCGAGCGCGACCGCGATTTCCGCGGTATCCCTTTCGGTTTCCACTTTATCCGCTTTTGGCAGGGTGTGCTGCCCGTCTCACCGTTCGACTTCATCTTCGGCAAGTGCTGCGGCATCTACTCCGTCATGGACCACTTCACCGGCAGAAAGTAATTTTAGTGGTTAGTGATTAGTGGTTAGTGGTTAGTGAATAGAGAGGAGTGATTAGTAATAAAAAAAAGAGTCATGGCACAATCGAGCAACCGACGAGGGTGCTGATACCCGATTGTGGTCTATGCGAAGATTGACTGCCATCTACCTTTGTTTTAGTGGATAGTGGATAGTGAAAAGTGATTAGTGATGAGTTTTTTAGGAGTTCTAGGAGAAATAGGAAAACTGTAAAAACAAAATCACCAACACCCCTGCTATCATAGAACTCCCAGAACTCCTAGTTCTCATAGAAAAAAGTGGCACGTGATACGACACCCGTTATACGCAAAACCAGAAAACCATATATGCAAAACACACCTACCGACCGCATTTCGGGCATTGTAGCCGCACAGCGGCAATTCTTTGCCGACGGCGCGACAATCGACCTGCAATTCCGCATCGACGCGCTCAAAAACCTGCGCACAGCACTCCGCAAGTGGGAGCAACCCCTCGCCGAGGCTCTGTGGCAGGACCTCCACAAATCCTACGAGGAGGCGTACCTTACGGAGTTGAGCATCGTCCTCGGCGAAATCGACAACCACCTGCGCCACATCGCGCGCTGGGCAAAACCCGAGTGCCGACGCACTCCGCTGAAAATGTTCCCCTCGCGCAGCCGCATCATCTGCGAGCCGCTCGGCACGGTGCTGATTGTCGCGCCGTGGAACTACCCCGTGCAACTGTTGCTCAACCCGCTCGTTGGCGCGATTTCGGCAGGCTGTACGGTAGTGCTCAAACCTTCGCCCTACACGCCCAACGTGGCGCGCGTGTTGGAGCAGCTGGTGCGCGATGCCTTTGCCGAGGAGTATATCGCCCTTGTGCAGGGCAACCGCGAGGTGAACACCGCCCTGTTCGAGCAACGCTTCGACCTCATATTCCTCACGGGCAGTCCCGCACTCGGTCGTACGGCAATGAGCGCGGCGGCACAGCACCTTACGCCCGTCGTGCTGGAGCTCGGCGGCAAAAGCCCCTGCATCGTCGATGACGATGCCGACATAGCCGTTGCGGCGCGCCGCATAGCGTGGGGCAAGTGCCTCAATGCGGGTCAGACGTGCATAGCCCCCGACTATGTGCTGGTGCACGAGTCGCGCAAGAAGGAATTAGTCGAGGCTCTCGCGCGCGAATTCAAGGCACTGCTGGGCGACAATCCGCAACAGAGTCGCCACTATGTGCGCATCGTCAACGAACGCGCCTTCGACCGCTTGGCGGGCTATTTGCAGGAGTGCAATATACTCTGTGGCGGTGCGACCGACCGTGCCGACCGCTACATCGAGCCGACCGTTATCGACGGCGTAACGCCCGCATCGGCTGTGATGAAGGAGGAGATTTTCGGCCCGATTCTGCCCGTGCTGACCTTCGGCGCGACGGTCGAGGCTATCTACTATGTGCGTATGCACGAGAAACCGCTCGCGCTCTACTATTTCGGCTCGAAAAGGCGTGCGCGCGAGGTGCTGCGCTACACCTCGTCGGGCGGGGCGTGCGTGAACGACACCATAATGCACATCGCCAACGAGAACATTCCGTTCGGCGGCGTGGGCAATTCGGGTATGTCGGCCTACCACGGGCGCGACAGCTTCCTCGTCTTCTCGCACCGTCGCTCGGTCGTTACGACGCCGACGTGGATTGACCTGCCGTTCCGCTATATGCCTTACCGCTGGTGGAAATTCGTTAAGAAATTGTTATAGAATTGGCTATGGGCGTTCCAGCCGAAAGGCGAACGCCTTGCCACCGATGCGTGCGAAGCACCACTGCTCCTCGCCGCCCTCGCGCACTCCCAAGCGCGTGCAGAGCGCGGCGTTGGTGAGCGGGAAATCGCGTTGGAGAATCTCTATCCGACTGCCTTTGAGTCGTTTGCGCAGTGCCTTTTCGCCGAACGGCAACGCCTCGGCAATGGCGAATGTGCGCCCGAGTACGCCCTCGGGTTTTTGCACGGTGAGTGCTACCGAATTGTCGCTCCACACATCTGCCTTGCCTGCAAATGCCGCGCCGACCAACCGCGAGTGTTGCAACGCCGCATCGGGCAGCGTCAGATACCCGTATTCCGATATTTCGCGCGCTTCGCTGCACCATCGTGCCTCGGCAGGATATGGTGCCGCGAATTCGCGCTCCGCGCCGTCCGCCCCGATGGCAACTGCCGCGATGGTTGAGGGTGAGCCGTCTATGTAGATATTGACCTCCTTGCACTCGCCCCCGAGCGATACGCTCTCGACGCGACACTCGCCGAAGAGGCGGAACGCCTCGCCGACATCGAACAACGGCGAACACTTTATGCACAACCGCTCCGCCACCTCGCCTATGCGCCCGCGCAGGCTCACGATGTCGGGCGAACAATCCTCCAAGCGCACCCGCTTTTCGCCATTCTTGCCCCGTCGGTCGGGGTCGGCAAAACACCAGTCGAAATGCTCCTTGCACCCGCGCAGATACTCCTCCGCCGAGGTGCAGACGACCTCGATGTTGTCCGCCCCGAGCCGTGCGAAATTCTCGCGTGCAACCCGCGCCAGCACCTCGTCGCGCTCAATCGTCGTAACACGCTCGAAGCGACGCGAGAGTGCGAGCGCATCGACCCCCAACCCGCACGTCAGGTCGAGCACCTTTGCCCCCTCCAAACGCTTGCGCGCGGCACACTCCTCGCTCGACGACTGCTCGTAGGCAAGTGGCGGCAGCAGGGCGCGCACGGCGTAGTACGATGGGAGTTTGCGCTTGGCGCGTTGCAGACGCTTGACCTGCGTGGCAACCACCGCCGCCTCCGCAATATGCTTGTCGAGCGCAATCTGCACTACGTCGCGCGCGATATTTTCGTCTATCGCACGGCGCACATCGGCGCGTGAAGCCGTTTCAAAATCCGAGAGTGTAAACATACGACAAATGTAAGCATTTCTGCCCGATTACGCGCTATGCGCACGGCTTTTTGTCCGCCCAGCCCATTGCGCTCCTTCGTTTCCTCCTTATTGCTCCTCCTTATTGCTCCTCCTTATTGCTCCTCCTTATTGCTCCGCCTTGCGCGCGAAGCCCCACGCGAGCAACGTGAGCGCGACAAATAGCGCGTAAATTGCACCGACCGCCACTGCCGAGAGTCGGTAATCGATACTGCACCAAGCCCATTGCGCGGCGTAGCCGACCAGCGCATTCTGCACCTCGGCACACCACAGGGCAGGCTGCAACGCCACACCAGCCACCGATGCGGGCAACAGCAGCGTAGCGACCGCCGAGAGTACGACGATGTTTGCCGAGAGGACGACTACGGGGTTGAGCGCGATGCCCGCCGGCGGTACGATGCCGAACGTGTGCGACACGATGGGCATTGTCCACAGCGAGGCGACGATGCCGATAACCATTATCTCAATCAGCACATTACAGAGCCGAAAGCGCGTGTGCAAAGCGCGACACAGCGGCACTCCCCAAGCGATGATGCCCGCCACCGCCACGAACGATAGCCGAAAGCCCGTGTCGAAGAGCAGGTTGGGCGAGCATACGAGCATCGCCACGGCAGCCGTCGCGAGCGTATTCAGTCCCACGCGCTCGCGCGAGAAGGCAATACCCGCCTGCAACACGGTGAACATCGCCGCCGCCCGCACGGCACTCGGCGCACTGCCGCACAGCGCGGTGTAGAGCCAAATCGCGCCCACCGCCACTGCGCACCGCCACAGATTGCCGTGGCGCAAGAGCGGCACAAGACGCAACAGCGCGTTTACGAGCAGAAAGACTATGCCGACATGCAACCCCGACACCGCCAGCAGGTGCGACAACCCGCTTCGGGAGTAGGCTCGGCGCAACTCGCCGCTCATCTGCGACCGCTCGCCTGCGCCCATCGCCACCACCGTCGCCCGCGCATCGCTCGGCTTTGCCGCGGCGGTGAGTTTCCCAACGGCCCACTCGTGCAACCCGCCTCGCTCCGCAGGTACGAAGTCGAACGCCTGCCCCGCCCCGAGCCACACCACCCCCGCATAGCCGCGATGATACATCAGCGTGGCGTAATCCGCCGAGCGGTCGCTGAAACGGCGTACCCGACCGCAGAGCGACAGTCGGTCGCCCTTCGTGAGGCGTAGGGTGGTGTCGCTACGCACGACAAGCCTTACCGCAGGCGATGGTCGCTTGCCGTTGCACTCGACAATCTCGGCGTAGGTCGTGTTATAGTCCCCGCCCCGCACAGTCGCGCCCTCTGCCCGTAGCGATAACTGTTGAGGCGTGTCGTAGTCGATTGCGGGCAGCGCGTGCAGTGCATAGAGCATCGCCCCGAGCGGAAACATCGCCGCGCAGAGCCACGCACCTGCCCTTGTGCGCCGTAGCGCAGCCGCTGCGATGCACGCGCCGACCGCCGCTCCCCACACCGCCGTCGGCACCTCCACACAACACGAAAAGCCAATGCCGACCACGAGCGGCACGAGTGCCACCGCCATCGGCATCGAAATCAATCGTTTGCGTATGTTATCGACCCTCCACGCCATTACCGTCGCCGTCGCGCTCCTATTCGTAGAGGTGTTTTGCCCAGTCGATGCGCTCGCCACGTTCCTGCTCGATAAAGAGGCGTTGCGATTTGAGCAGATTGCGCGACTGCAACACCATAGTCTTGGTTTCCGAGAGTATGTTTAGGTAGAGCATACCCGCCTTCGCGTTGCTCTCGCCCGCCGTGATGCGCGCCAACTCCGCCTTGGTCGATTCGGCAATGCGGTAGAAGAGGTCGTCGCGCATATCCAGCACCTCGTCGATGTCGGCGAAGTTGCCCGTCGAAACCATATAGAGTATGCGCGTGTAAATGACGTCCACATCTGAATTGATTGCCATCAAATCCTCGGTCTGTATGCGGCTCAAACCCTCGTGGTTGTTGTCGATATGCTCGAATGCGGGGCGCGTAACGTGCACGAGCGACTTGGTCATCTCGTTCAGGTAATCGACCATCTGCACATAGTAGAGCGAAAGGTTCAGGTCGGTGCCGTAGGTGTGTTTGAGCGTCGAGGCGATGTTGTATTTGAGTTGGCGGTTGTGGTCGTACATCTGCTCCGACTCCTGCACCATCTCCTTCAACGCCTTGCGGTTTTCCTTCATCAGCGCGACCAACGTGCGGTTGTATATGCGCGTGGTGTTCTTGATTGTCGCACTCACGTTCGCCACGACGCTCTCGGCAAGGTGTTCGCGCGTCGGGAGTTCGATTTTTCCCACCTTCTCCTCCTCCTTCGGCTTGCGGAAGTTGCTGCGAATGACCATATAGAGGCACAGCACCGTGATTATGCCGAATGCCGCCATACCGCCCCACATAAGTATCGCCGACACAACGAGCGCGATAAGGAATCCGCCCAATGCCGTAACAAACCAGCCCATGATGACCGTAACCACGCCCGTGATGCGATAGACGGCACTCTCGCGCCCCCAAGCGCGGTCGGCAAGCGACGAACCCATCGCCACCATAAAGCAGACGTAAGTGGTCGAGAGCGGCAGTTTGAGCGACGTCGCAAGGGCGATGAGCAACGACGAGGTCGTCAGGTTCACCGTCGCACGAATCATATCGTAGGGCGCACCGCTGTGTTCGATGTCCGCCCACTCGAAGCGCGAGGCGACGAAGCGTTTGATGGGCGCAGGCGTTACGCGGTCGAAGAAATTGACCGTGTTGAGCGTCGCACGCACCAGCGTTCGCGAGAAGAGCGACGAGGAGTATTGCGGCTGCGTGTCCTCGCTCTGCGCCGAGAGCGAAATCTCGGTTTCGGTAACGTGCATCGCCTTGCGCGATGTCCAGAGCGTCAAGACCATAATCGCACCTGCCGTCAGCACATAGAGAATGTGCGTCGTCGCAGGTTCGTTCAGCGCGCCCATCATTATAGAGTCGCTGCCCGCTCCGCGCGCAATGGCAAAGGCATCGAAACCCGCAATCGGCACACCTATGAAGTTTACGAGGTCGTTACCCGCAAAGGCGAGTGCGAGCGAGAATGTACCCGCGAGAATGGTTATGCGCAGAATGTTGATGCGGAAGAGTTGCAGGAAGAAGAGCACCAGCGAGCAACCCGCCCAGCACACCGCCAGCGAGAGCGCGATGTGCGAATCGACAAAGGCGATAAACGCACTGCCTGCCAACGCGCTTTTCAGACCCTTGAAGAGTGCGAAATAGACGATTGTCGTCAGCGACGCACCGCACCACAACGCGCCCAAACGACGCATTACGCCTATGTAGCGGAACGAGAACAACAGTCGCGAAACATACATCACCACCGTACCGCAGGTGAAGGCTATGACGACCGAGAGCAGAATGGCGGAGATGATACCCATCGCGCGGGTGGTGTTGATGTATTGCCCGAGCGTGTCGAACGTAATCGCATCGTCGGTCGCGATTTTGAAGACTGCCACAGCCACCGCCGACCCCAGCAGACAGAAGATGAGCGACACGGTGGTCGAAGTCGGCAGCCCGAGCGAGTTGTAGAGGTCGAGCAGAATCACATTGGCGAACATCACGCCGACGTAGAGCATCATCACCTCGCGGAAGGTGAACATCGCAGGGTTGAACATTCCGTGTCGCGCGACCTCCATCATACCGCTCGATGTTACCGCGCCTATGATGATGCCGACCGAAGCGACCGTAAGGATTGTGCGCATCGACGCTACTTTGCTGCCTATGGCGGAGTTGAGGAAATTGACGGCGTCGTTCGTTACGCCCACATAAAGACCTGTTACGGCAAGTATTGCCAACACGGCCACTACAACGGTGTAGATTTCGCCCATAATGTTTGTCTGTTTTGTTGCCACAAATGTAAGGGCAATTTCCGCGCCATCGACACCCTCCCGCCCGATTTAACGTAAACTTAACATTGGCGGGCGGGCGCACAGCCCCCCCCGTTTTCGGTTGCGTTGCCGCCTTTGCGGGGATTGCGCCCTCCGCCCGCCCGCCGAAACTGCCACACCCATAACGAGTTTCGCATCATATTTTTGCCGTTTCCGAAAAAAGTGTTACTTTTGCGCTCGAAAGCAGACGGTTATGGGGTGCATACTACGGGTATGCGTTGAGTGCCGTCGAAGGTAACACATTAAAAATTAAACATTTATGAAAACAATCAAATTGCAGGCAGCCGCTCGTGCCGATTTCGGTAAGAAGGCAGCCAAGACCGCTCGCCACGAGGGACTTATCCCTTGCGTAATCTATGGCGGCGGCGAGAACGTGGCTTTTACCGTCGATGCAAAAGCCGTAAAACCGCTCATCTACACTCCTAACTCCTACATCGTGGAGATTGAACTGAACGGCAAGACCGAGAAAGCCGTTTTGCGCGACGTTCAGTACCACCCTGTTCGCGAGGAGATTCTCCACATCGATTTCTATCGTGTTCAGGAGGGCAAACCTGTTTCCATCGCTATCCCTGTACGCCTGACCGGTACTGCCGAGGGTGTGAAGGTCGGTGGTAAGTTGGCTCTGTCGGCTCGTAAACTCGTTGTCAGCGGCTTGGTCGAGAACCTGCCGGACGAGTTGGTAGTCGATGTTACTCCGCTCCAAGTTGGTCATACTATTTTCGTCGGCGACCTCAAATTCGAGGGCTTGCAGTTCATCTCGCCTGCAACGCAGGCGGTATGCGCAGTCCGCGTAACCCGTGCTTCGCGCGGTGCCGATGCTGCCGAGGCATAACCGTTAGGGGGAGGGTATGAAATACTTGGTTGTAGGACTGGGCAATATCGGTGCCGAATACGCCGAAACCCGCCACAACATAGGTTTCAAAGTGTTGGACGCCTTGGCTGAGGCGTCCAACATCTCT
>JBNMLI010000007.1:0-17053 GCA_050874765.1 Alistipes sp. | reverse complement strand
TCACTTGTCTTCAATGCAGCAACAACAGTTGCATCGTCGTAAGTGAATACATCTGCGTCCGTAAAGATATAGCTCCACGATGCTGCGTTGGCATTAGGTGCCATAGCCGCATAGAATACAGCCTTACCTGCCTGCGCTGAATCGAAGTATGAACCATCAACTACCAGATAGTTTACACCTACCGCAGCATCGATTACGCCCGCAGGAGCCTCCGACGTGGTGAACTCGTAGGTAAACAACTTGGTCGTCGCACCACCGGCATAACCGAATGCGTAAGCGACATACTTGGTGTTGGATACCAACTGGTACTCGTAGTTGAATTTTGTAGTTCCCGACGCGAGGTACGACGACATATTCGAACCCAACTGCTCGACAATCGAGGAGATAATCTCGTCGTCGTTCGTTGCAGTCTTATATGTGTCATACGGCATGATGTTGGCGAAATACTCTTCGGTCTGCGACGAAGGGGTTACCGTAACGGTTGCGCCGTTCATCGTAATGTCGGTTGCCGCCATATTCAAAGTCATATCCGATTGTGCAGGAGCGGCAGTCGTTGCGTTGAATGTCGTAACGGCAGTGGTACGCTTACCCGTAGTATCGATACCGAATACGACGAACACATATTCAGTCGATGCCGTCAGCGGCTTATAAGAGAGGTCGTCGATAACATCGAGGCTCTTCGCACCCGTAAATACATAAGGTGAAGTAGCCCAGTCGATGTCATACTCCTCCTCCATCGATATAAACTCGGCAGCCAGACCGTCTTTCGGGTAATTCGCAGCAGCCTCTGCCGTAACCAGACCTATATAGTAGCGCGTAGTCTGCGACGAAGGCGTTACGTTGAGCGTCATGGTCGTTGCTTGGATATTCGATGCCGAAAGCGTGAACGTACAATCGTCGGTAGCCACGAACTCTTTGGTCGTGAAATCGGCGCGGAACAACTTCGAAGTGATGTTACCGTTGCTGTCCAAGCCGAACGCAAAGAGTACATACTTGGTATTCGGCGTAAGGTTCGACAGGCTCGACGAGATGCTGCCCTTGTTGATAAACCGCGAGTATTGACCGCTGTAATTCTGTTTGATATATGCAACCCACATCGACGCAATCTGCGTGTCGCCGCCCGCTGCTTCGTAGTTGGCAGCCTCCATGCAGTTGACGAAGTATGTTTCGCCAGCGTCGCTCGGCGTTGCCGTAATCTTCGCGCTCGAATCGGTGATGCTGTCGCTATCGACCGCCAGCTCGATGCTGAATGCCGCTTTGGCTGCGGTGCTGACCTCGCGCATAAATATATCCTCGCCGACCACGTTACCCTCGCTGTCGTTGGCATACGCAAACACATAGTATTTGGTATTGGCAGTCAGGTTGTCGATGGCAACCGTCGTCGTGCCGCGATGTTGCAGCGCAGCGATATAGTCGGAGAACTTCTTACCGTCGAGGCGTGCCTCGAATTGGAGCGTCGAAAGGTTCGAGCTAATCATCTCGGCGTCGTTCTTGTATTCGCTCTTTGCGATGGCGAAAACTAAATAAGGCGTTTTGTCGTCGCTCGGTGTGCAGAGGATTTCGAGCGAAGTTTCGTTCGCCTTGGCAAGTTCGATTTTCAAATCGAAATCGCTATCCACTTTACCACCCGGTTTGTCGCCCGGGTCATCGGTAGTACCTTTGGAGCAACCGGCGAGCGAAAGAGCCACCATTGGCAGAATCGCCCATAACAGATGTTTGATTGTCTTCATAATTCGGTTTTTAATAAAATAAATATATTGCTCAATAACTCTTTGCAAAGTTATCTATTATTTTGCAAAAATATGCACCCGACGAAAAGTTTTTTATCGCCTTAACGGTCGCACAATGTGTTTGTTGGTGAAAATCAAGTGTTTCAACCATATTCGAAATCGTCGTTTTTATGTCGCTATGTTTGTATTGTAGCGGCGGAATAGTTATATTTGCAGGTGTTTCCGTACAAAAATTATGAATAAATTCAGCAAATTACTCCTTTCCGCGGTCGCCATTTTCGCGACAACGGGCGCATCGGCGCAAATATATGTAAAGCTCAACTGCCTCTATGCCGTTGTCGGCGTGGTGAATCCGCAAATTGAGTTCGTCGCCGCTCCGCACTCTACCATTTCGATAGATGCTACATTCTCGCCGTGGCACTCGGTCGGCGGCAACCACATGCACTTCGGTATGTTCACAGGCGAGTATCGCTACTACTTCCGCCAAGCCACGCAGGGCTGGTATTTGAGTGCCAATGCGGGTATGACGGGCTTCGACATCAGCAAACCGCAACTCTTCGAGAACGGCAAGTTTTTCCGTTTCAAGGATACTTACAGCAAGGGCTTCGGACTGATGCTCGGCATCGGCGCAGGCTATTCGCACCGCTTCCGCGAGCGTTGGGTGGTCGATGTGTTCGTGGCAGTCGATTGGTTCCGCAGCTGGTACAACGGCTATTTCAAAAACGGCGAAATCAATATGAATCCCCACGGCCACGAGGATTACAAGTACCCCGACCCGTTCAACGGTTCGAGCGAGTTCCTGCCCTCGAAAATCGGCGTATCAATCGGCTATTGCATATTCAATCCAAAGAATCACAAGCGCAACAAATAGCCCCGCTCGGCAAACGGCATAGGAAGCCGTAGCCGAATCGCTCCGACAAACAAAAAAAGCAGTCCGCTCTCGCAAGAGCGGACTGCCTTTTATATAATAATATAGGTACAACGCCCTACACGGTCATAATCTCCTTCTCCTTGTCGGCAAAAGCCACATCGATAGCCTTCGAGTACTTTTCGAGCAACTTCTGTGCCTGTGCCTCGCCGTCTTTGCTCTCGTCCTCTGGCATACCCTCCTTCACCGCCTTCTTGAACGCCTCGACAGCATCGCGACGCGCATTGCGCAACGATATGCGGGCAGTTTCGCACTCCGCTTTGGTCTGCTTCACAAGGTCTTTGCGTCGCTCCTCGGTGAGCGGCGGCATGGTCAGGCGAATGCTCTCGCCGTTGTTCGACGGCGTGAGTCCGATGTTGGCATCGAGAATCGCCTTCTCGATTGGGCGAATCATATTCTTGTCCCACGGCTGAATCAGCACCGTCTTCGCATCGGGTACGGTTACGCTTGCCACGCCCGAAACGGGGGTCTGCGAACCGTAGTACTCGACCGTAACGCCGTTCAATACGTTGATTGATGCCTTACCGGCGCGGATATTCACCAGCGTGTCTTCCAAAAACTCGACCGCTTTCTTCATTCTGTCGGAGGCCTCTCCGAGAATCGTTTTGGTATCCATATCTTCTCTTTGTTTGGTTTGTTGCTAATTGTGTACGAGCGTGCCGATGTTCTCGCCGTCGATGACCTTTTGCAGGTTGCCCTCGGTGTCCATATCGAACACGATGATATTGAGGTTGTTCTCCTTGCAGAGCGTGAAGGCGGTCATATCCATAATTTTCAGATTGCGGCGATAGACCTCGTCGAAGGTGATGTCGTCGAACTTAACCGCCGACTTGTCCTTCTCGGGGTCTGCCGAGTAGATGCCGTCCACGCGCGTACCCTTAAAGAAGCCGTCAGCCTCGATTTCTATTCCGCGCAATGCCGATGCCGAGTCGGTCGAGAAATAGGGGTTCGACGTGCCGCCACCGATGATTACCACCGCACCCGATTCGAGGTACTCCACAGCCTTGTCCTTCGAGTAGTATTCGCCAATCGGCTCCATACGAATCGATGTCATTACCTTGCAACGCACGCCCTCACCCACAAGCGCACTCTGCAATGCGAGCGAGTTGATGATGGTCGCGAGCATACCCATCTGGTCGCCCTTCACGCGGTCGAATCCGCGCTTTGCGCCCTGCAATCCGCGGAAGATGTTGCCACCGCCGATGACTATTCCGACCTGCACACCCGATTGCGCAATCGCCTTAATCTGAACGGCATACGAGTGCAATCGCTCGGGCGAGATGCCGTATCCCGCATCGCCCTGCAACGACTCGCCGCTGAGTTTCAAAAGTATTCGTCTGTATTTCATTGTCGTTGAATTTTTCCGAACATTTCGGTTCATAACGCGAATATAGCAACTTTTATACAAACGAGCAAAAAAATCGGTGCGCAGGTTTTTGCCCGAAAATTTTGCGGTTTCGCTCCAAAACAATACCTTTATACATATTTTCAGCACATTTCGCAATGAAATTCTTAAAACCGCTACTCATATTGTTGGCTCTCGCGTTGCCCGTTGCGGCACTCTGCCAACGCACCAAGCGCAATGCTCCGACCCTCCCCGTCGAGCCGCCGAAGAGTTTTTCGCAACAGGTTTACGACGACTACACGGAGTTCTACCGCAACGGCGGCGTGTTCGAGAAACTCTATTTGGCGACCGACAAACCCTATTACAGTGCGGGCGAAACGCTCTATTTCAGCGGTTTTCTGGTAAATGCGACGCTGTTTACGCGCTTCTCCGACTCTGAATTCATCTATGCCGAACTCATCAGCCCCGAGGGCAGATTGGTCGAGCGCGTCAAGGTCTGCGCCGACCGTAAGCAGTTTGTCGGCACCTTCTCGCTTTCGCCACGATTGAGTGCGGGTCGCTACACGCTGCGCGCCTACTCGCGTTGGCAAACCAATTTCGATATGGGTTACTTCTTCTCGCGCGAAATCGAAATCGGCAACACCATCGACGATGCCGTGATGCCGATAGTGAGTTACCGCACCAACGACAACGGCACGGTTTCGGCATTTGTCCGTCTGATTGACGACAACGGGCTTCCGCTCGCCTCCACACAGGTGCGCTACCGCACCATAGTCGATACCCGCTCGCGCAACGGCTCGGCGCGTACCGACGACAAAGGCTCGATAGAAATCCGCTTCAAGCCGTCCGACAATCCGACCGACTGCATCGAACTCAACGTGCGCGCCAACAACCGCGAGTTGAGTCGATTCGTACAGATGCCGTCGTTCTCCGACGATTTCGATGTGCAGTTCTGCCCCGAGAGCGGCAACCTCGTGGGCGGCATCTTGCAGGTAGTCGCCATCAAGGCACAGACCGCCAACGGCAGTTCCGTAGCGGTCGAGGGCAAAGCCTATGACGATGCGGGCAACTTCGTAACCGACATTGCAACAGAGTATAAGGGTATGGGTCGCTTCGTCATAAACGCCTCGCCCGCACGAAAATACTATGCCGAATGCACCTCCGCTTCGGGCTTGACCAAGCGGTTCGACCTGCCTGCCGTGGCAGGTTCGGGCATCGTGGTGCGCGTCATACGGCAGGTCGATGGCTACACCTTCTTCGTGCAGGCAACACCCGATGTGCCGATTGCCGACTATGCCGCCGTGGTACATTCGCGCGGTGCCGTGATGTCGGTGGTCGAGAATCTGTCGCACCCCGCCAAACTCCGCAACAGCGATATGTTCGACGGCATTGCACAGGTGTCGGTCGTCAATAAGCTCACGCGCCGCATAGTCGCCGAGCGACTCTTCTATGTGCGCGACGGCAGGTTTGCCGAGGCGGACATAGCGACCGACAAGGAGCAGTTCGAGCAGCGCGACAAGGTAACTTTGTCGCTCGATGTGCGCGACTCCGAGGGCAAACCAGCCGCGGGCAACTTCGCGCTTTCGGTAACCGACGCGGCGAGTGTCGCACTCGACGAGAATGCGCCGAACATATTCTCCTATATGCTCCTCTCGTCCGACCTCAAAGGCGAGGTCGAAGACCCCGGTGCCTACTTTACCGCCGACGGCAAGGCGCGATTGGAGCGGCTCGACCTGCTGATGCTGACCAACGGCTGGCGCAGATATTCGCTCGATGCGGTGTTGCGCCACGACTTTCCGCGCATAATGTACCCCGTCGAGGATTCGCAACGCATCTGCGGCTCGGTATTCGGGCTGTTCGGTCGCGCGCGCAAGCCGAGCATAGTAGTGATGAACACGCAGACCAAGCAGGTCGAGGCGTTCGAACTCAACGAGAGCAACAACTTCATCATCTCGGGCTTGGACGCCTTCTCGACCACGACCTACATAGTGCAGGCTCTCAACAAAAAGGGCAAGGACACGACCGTCCGCATAAAAATCGAAACCGAGAACTACCCCGTCGTTACCGCCGACTACCACCGCGAGTGGTACAAAGATGTGCCTTCGACCATTCCCGAGGCGTTCCTCTCGCGAGCCAAAGAGAAGTATTTCAACGACGGCGGCGAGCGCGTCATCGACATCGACGAGATTGTCGTTGTCGGTCGCAAGCGCAACACGCCGTTCTTCTCGACAGGCAATACGGGCAGTATGCTCAACGGCGACCTGTCGCGCTTTGCATCGGTTTACGACGCGCTTTCGACATTCAAAGAGTTGGATATTGTCGGACAAACCATCACCACCAAACGTCGCTACATCGAAAACGACATAGTGCTGAACGAGGCTGTCGATAACGCCATGACAGGCGAGGACGATGGCAACGAGCAGACCGCCCTCACGACCATAGCCTCGATGGACGACGACCTGCGCACGCCCGAACTCTATGTGAACGGCTCGATATCCGACATCTCGGCAATCGACTCCTACGATATGAAATATGTCGAGCGGCTCGCCTTCGTCGATGGACGCAGTGCATTTATGCTCGGACTATCGGCTCCTACGGGCGCGATTATGATGGAGGTCAGCCCCGAAGGGCTGTCGAAGGCATCGGACACCGATGCGATGGCTCGCGTCGTAGTGCGCGGTTGCCAGAAGCCTGCGGAGTTCTACGCGCCGAAATACCCGACCCTCACCGACCGCCTCGGCTCGAACACCGACCTGCGCTCGACGATTGCATGGGAGCCGTTTATCCGCACCGATTCACTCGGTCGGGCGACAGTAACATTCTACACGGCAGACCGCAGCGGAAACTACGACATCGTATTGGAGGGTATCACCGACGAGGGCGAACTCTGTCGCACCCACCGCACCATAAGCGTCGAGCGCAAGCCTCTCTATTAGCCGTCGGGAGGCTGGCGAAGGAGAAAATATAACCGTTTTGATTATACTCGGAGCATCTGATTGCGACGCATCACGCGCAACTGATGCACAAGGAATACAAATGCCAGCAGAATAGAGGCGCAGTCGGCAATCGGCATCGAAACCCATACGCCCAGAGCCCCCGTAGTACGCGGCAGTGTCCACAGCAACGGCAACAGGAAGAGCATTTGGCGCGTGAGCGACATAAAAATCGCAAGCGGAGCCTTGCCGATATATTGGAAGAAGTTACCCGTAACGATTTGGAATCCTACGAGCGGGAAGACCATCAGCACGATGTGCAGACCCTGCGTCGCCGCCGCAATCATCGCCTGCTCATCACCGCCGCGCGACGAATCAACGAAGGCGCGTGCAATCTGCGACGGTGCAAACTGACCGAGCAGGAAACCGACGGTAGCGATGCCTATACCGCAACAAATCGTCAGCAACAGCGTACGGCGCACGCGGTCGAAATTCTTTGCGCCGTAATTATAGCCCACAATCGGCTGCATACCCTGATTCAAGCCCTGAATAATCATCACAAAGAGCAACACCACGCGGTTGATAATGCCGTATGCGCCGACATAGATGTCGCCCGCACCCGCCGAGCCGACCACATCGTCGGCACCCGTACCGCCATAGCGCAGCAGTGCGTGATTGACGAACGCCGCCACCATCGATGCGCACAGGTTGAGCAGGAACGGCGCAAGACCTATGGAGAGAATTGCTCCTATGATTTTCCAATCGAAGCGGAATGCCGAGCGTTTGAAGTGAATGAAACTCGCGCGCGAGCAGAAGTGCGAGAAGGCGATGGCGAATGCCGCACATTGTGCTATGACGGTCGCTGCCGCCGAGCCGCGAATGCCCCAGCCGAACTTGAATATGAAGAGCGGGTTGAGCATCAGGTTCACACCCACAGCCACAAGCATGACGGTCATCGACTTGCGCGGGTATCCCGAGGCGCGAATCTGCTCGTTCAGACCGAGGTAGAGGTGGGTGATAATGTTGCCCGACATAATCACCTGCATAAACTCGCGGGCGTATGCTATCGTCTGCTCCGACGCCTTGCCGCCACTGAACAGATAGAGTATCGGGTCGAGGAATACGAGCATCAGCACCATAATCGTGATACCGAGTACGATGTTGAGCAGCACGGCGTTGCCGAGCGTCTTCTCGGCGGCGATTTTGTTGCCCTCGCCCAAACGTATCGACACACGAGCCGCCGCACCTACGCCGACCATCGCACCGAAAGCCGATGCGATGTTCATAATCGGCATCGTGATTGCCATACCCGCAATGGCTGCACCGCCCACGCCATGACCGACAAAGATGCTGTCGATGATGTGGTAGAGCGACGACGATGCCATAGCGATAATCGCAGGCACGGCATAGCGGAAAAGCAAACTACCGATATTGTCGGTACCGAGTGAAAGTGTTGATGAATTATTGCCCATATAATAACGGGTGCAAAGATACAAAAAAATCGGCGTATAGTGCGAAACGAAAGTGGTCGGAGTGTAGCGCGTGATGGTTGGGAAATCGCAGGCTATGCGATTACCGCCACAACCTCCTCACCGCGCAGGTCGATGTGCATCTCGATTTCGGCACCGTTCCTAATCGTTCCGCAGATGCGGTTACGCGCGAAATCGACCGATATGATACGCAGGTCGCGCAACAAATCCAGCCCGCCACGGCGGTAGTATTTGTAGAGGCACTCCTTGGCGCACCACGCCACCGCAAGAAAATCGTGGTGCGTGCAGAGCGCACGCTCCTGCGCCAAGAGGTAGCGCGATGCGACCTTCTCGAAATTGCGCGTGCGGCTCTCGATGTCGATGGCACACGGCGCGTCGCCGACCACAACGGCAACCGAATGGCGACTGTGCGACACGCTTATATGTAAAGGTGAATCTTCGATTACGGGTGCGCCCCACTCGTCGTCGCCTATGCGGGCATCTCGACCGACCTCGCGCCGCACTATCGCCCGCCATGCCAACGCCTCGCGCCGACGCGATGGTGCTGCGAGCGATTCCGTGGCGCGCAAATCATCGGCAGCAGCCTCGCCGAGCAACTCTTCCAACGGGCGGAGAGGCTCTATGAAGAGGCGGCTACTCATTGTGGCTGACAATGACTTTGATTTTATCTACGCGGTGCCCACTCATGGAATAGACCGCAAACTTCACGTTGTGCGCCTCGACCTCGTCGCCCTTTTTGAGCAGGTCGCGTTTGATTTCGAGCATCAGCCCTGCAACGGTTTCGGCACGTCCCTGCACATCGTCGAAGGTGTCGTCGTCGAGTTGCAACACGCGCAACATATCGACTATATGGGTCTTGCCGTCAAACAGATAGGTATTTTCGTTCAGTCGATTGTAGAACGATTCGTCAGTATCGCTCTCGTCGGTGATTTCACCGACGACCTCCTCCAATATATCCTCCAACGACACCAAGCCCTGCGTTGCGCCATACTCATCGACCACAATAGCCATGTGTACTTTGTCGGACTGGAAATCCTCCAACAGAGCATTGATTTTCTTGTGTTGCGGAACGAAGTAGGGGTCGCGTATGAGGCGTTGCCAACCGAAATCGTCCGCCTCGTCTATGTGCGCCAGCAGGTCTTTCACGAAGAGCGTTCCCTTTATGTTGTCCAAATCCTCGTCGCACACGGGCAGACGCGAATAGCCCGACTCCATAATCACGCGCTTGACCTCGCCGAAAGTCATCGTCAGTTCGACCGACACTATGTCCATACGCGGACGCATAATCTCATCGACCTCGCGATTGGCAAAATTGACAATCTCCGAGAGCATACGCTTCTCCTCGCCCGACGAGGCTGTGGTCATATCGACCGCGTCCGCCAACTCCTCAATCGAGATGTCGTCGGCTCCGTGCGACGCCATCTTGCCTATGCTGCGGCTTGTGTGAATCAGTATGTAGGAGAGCGGATAGACTATCTTGCGCAACCACGACAGCGGCAGTGCAAATGCCAACGCCACACGCACATTCGCCCCCTGTGCGAAGACCTTGGGCAGGATTTCGCCGAACAACAGCAACAAGAACGTTACGAACACACCCTTGAACAAAAAGTCGGCTGTGGCACTATTGAATTGCAACACATCGCCGATAATCATTGTCGTAAGAATGACGATGCAGATATTGACCAGATTATTTACGACAAGTATTGTCGCCAACAGCGAATCCGATTTGGAGAGCAGTCGCAGTACATAATCCGCCGCGAGCGTACCGCGCGAGCGTATGTCGCGTATGTCGGCAGCCGTGAGCGAGAAGAACGCCACCTCCGACGACGACACCATCGCCGAAATCATCAGACACACAAGCGTAGCGAGCGTGAGCCACCACACCTGTGGCGGGCAACCGAGATATGTTACGAAACTCTCCATCTTTTGTTAAAACAGTTGGTTATCGGGTGTTTGCGCCTGTACCGCAGGTGCTTCGTCATCGCCATCGCGTTGTGCAACGCGCTTACGACTGCTTGCCGGCAAATCGAGCATCTTGATATTGCGACGGTGGAATGCAGGCGTTCGCTTGCTCTCCTCCACCTCGGCGTATGTGCGGGTCGATTTGCCGATTATATTCTGAACAGGGGGGCGATATTGTCTGTTAATCGGCGGCAACACAGGCTCTTTTACCGATTTCAGTCCGCCCGCTTCACCGCCAAGCGTCGCGATACCTTCCTCCGCTTTGGCAGGTTGTTCTATTTCGAGTACGCGCTTGTAGTAGTCCTCGGTTGCGGGGAAGCCCGTGGCAACGATGATTACCTCCAACTTGTCGCCAAGTTCGGGTTTGACGCTCGCGCCCCAGATAATGTTGGTCGGCACGAGTACGCCATCGTCGTCGGTGGTCGATGCGTAGGTCTGTATGCGGTCCTTGACCTTATCGACCTCGTGTTGAGTCAGAGTCTCGCCATCGGCGACAGCGATGTTGAGCAGTACGCGCTTCGCACCCGCTATGCTCGTGTTGCCGAACAGCGATGTTTGGAACACGCCATCGACAGCCTCCTCGGCACGGTCGTCGCCCGAGGCAGCCGACATACCCATAATGGCGCAACCGCCACCGCGCATAACCTTGCAAACATCTGAAAAGTCGTTGTTTACGATATTGGTCTTGCGGGTGATGATTTCGGCTATACCCTTTGCGGCAAATGCCACGACATCGTTTGCCTTGTCGAATGCTCCGCTGATTGAAAGGTTGCCGTAGAGGCGGCTTATGGAGTCGTTGCTCAACACGATGAGCGAATCGACATGCTTGCGCAGACGCTCGACGCCTTCGCGAGCCTGATTGGTGCGCTCCGGGCCGTCGTTATGAGGCGGCATCGTTACGATTGCCACCGTCAGAATACCCATCTCCGACGCGAGTTCGGCAATCACGGGCGAAGCACCCGTTCCCGTACCCGCGCCCATACCTGCGGCGATAAAGAGCATCTTCGTACCGCACGCCGTGAAGCACTGGCGCACTTGGTCGAGCGAGGCCTTCGCTTTCTGCTCGCCGACTGCGGCATCGTTTCCTGCGCCCAGTCCGTCGCCCAAAATGATTTTGCGCGAAACAGGGCTCTTTTCCAAATCCTGCACATCGGTGTTGCAGACGGCAAGGTTTACACCCTCGATACCCATATCCCACATATGGTTTACGGCGTTGCCTCCCGCACCACCGACACCGAGTACCATAATCAGCGAGGGGATACTGCGCAATCCGCTAATCTCCTCCATCAAATTATCTGTCGTTTCTTCCATCTCTTACAAATACTCGTTATTGTTGCCGCCGCCAAGCACATTGTCTATAAAGTTGGCTATCTTGCCGAAGATGCCGCCACGCTTCTCCTTCGGACGCTCCTCATCGTCGTCATCGTAATCGACATCGGCAGGCTCCTGCGTCGGCTTTTCCGTCGGCTCCGTCGGTTTAGGTTCCGCCTTAACGGGCTCCGGCTTAATCGGCTCTGTCGCAACGGGTTCGTGTTTTACGGGCTCTTCCCGTATCGGGTCGGTTGCAACCGCCTCGTGCGAAGGCGTTGCTTGCGGTTGGGTTGCCGCAGCGCGCAACACGCTGTTCGGACGCGGGAACGCAGGCTCCGACACACCGCATACGCCGCCATTGCGTGCGCCATAGAGCAACAGGGCGACGGCTGCCGAGTTGGCATAAGGCTGGATTTTGCACTGCGACTCCTCGTCGATGCCGCCGAAATCCTGCGCCGTTGCCAAGCGCACATTCACGCCCGTTTCGCGATGGAACAGTTCGTCGATGTTATCGAGCAGAGCCGAGCCGCCCGTAAGCACTATGCCGCACGGAATCTTTTGCGTAAATTTGGCACTGCGAATCTCGCCCCATGCAAATTCGATTATATCTTTCAGTCGCGCCTCGATAATCGAAGCGAGGTTCACCTGCAAAAACTCCTTCTTGGCAAGTCCCGGCATCGAGATGAGGAACGTGGCGTCGGGCGAAACCGATTCCGCCACCGCCGAGCCGTATTTTTTCTTAACCGACTCGGTCTTGCGCTCGGAGATACCCGCCGCACACATATCGGCATTGATGGTCGAAGCACCAATCGGCAACGATGCTATGTAGCGCAACGCGCCACCCTTGACGATGGCAACATCGGTCGTGCCGCCGCCCAAGTCGATAACCGCCACACCCTCCTCGCGCTCCTCGTCGGAGAGCAGAGCCGAAGGCAGAATCGACGGATTGACGCAGATGTCGATAAGTTGCAAACCTGCGTTATGGAATGCCATTTTGACACGGTCGATTTGCACCTTGTTGCACAACACAAAGAGGTATGTTGCCGAGAGCATACGGCCGAATGCACCCACAGGGGTGGTCGTCTCCTTCGTGTTGTCGATTATGTAGGTTTGCGGTATGCGCTCCATAATCTGCTCGCTGTCGTCCGCCATAACGCCGCACATACGCTCGTGGAGGCTTGCCAAATCCTCCTTGGCGATGCAACCCATAGGGTCCTTGATGAAGACGTGGTCGGTGCAGGTGGCACAACGCACGAAACTGCCCGAGATGCCCGCGTATGCCGAATCGATGCGGATTCCCAACTCCTCCTCCAACTCGGTTTTTGCCTTGCTGATGGCCATACCGACCGACTTGGCATTGTCGATGCGCCCCGACGTAACACCGTTATCGACAGACTGCAAAGCGATGCCCTCAACGCTGACCTTGCCATCGGGACGTCGGCAACCGACGGCAACCACGACATTCGACGAGCCTATATCCACGCCGACTATATAATTTTTCTTTTCCATATCCTATTCAGTGCAAACCACTTGATTATTGTATCTTATGTTTATGACCCGGAACTTGTCCCAGCCTATTTTGTCCAACCCTTCGCGATAGAAGCGCAACAATTTGTCGAGCCGATGCTCCATCTCGTCCGCCTCGCCCAACTCGCCAAGCACTATGCGGAAGTCGCCGCTGCGGGGCACCGCCTCCAACTCGATGTTACCCGACGACGAAACAGAGGCGATAATCTGCACCACCTCCGCACTCCAAAAGTCGTCTTCCGACAACCGACCTACAAAGTTAATGAGTTTCAGAAAATCGGCATACCTTTCCTCCGTTTTTTTTCGTGCATTTTCGACTGCCGTCTGCTCCGCCGCGATACCGTCCAGTCGTCGTTCCACATCGCGCAACAGACCGTCGAAACGGCGCACGCGCTGTTTCTTCTTCAAACGGGCTGAATCGGCACGGCGCAAATACTCGTCCTCGGTCTCGAACCACACCTTCGACAGCCGCTCGCGTCGCACGGCACGGCGTTCGCGTTTGAGCGAATCCTCGCGCTCGTACTGCGGCTTGCGCTTCTTGCAGATTTGCGCTATGCGTTCGTCGTAATCGGCTATTCGCTCGCCGACATATTCGCCGACAAAGCCCTCGTAGTCGGGCGGCACGGGCGGGCGGTACGAACCCGTAACAATAGGCACATAGAGAGCCGACGACTCGGGCGTGGCAAATACGAATCCGCGCTCGGTAACATACAGATTGTAGCCGTCGGTCATCAGGCGCATCATCGGACGACGTTGGCGCACCTCGATGCTCAACACGCCCGAATACGACACGCACGCATCGACACTGCTCACAAAGCCGTTGCGCTCGATAACGCGACGAATGCCCTGCACATCGACCTTGCCTATTGGCGAACCGATGGTGGCTATGCCGCTGCGCAAAATCCATTCGCGCACCTTCTGCGATGTTACGAGTTGCCCCATCTCGGTGCTGTCGGCAATGGCTATATCGACCCGCTCGACAACCTGCTCGGCACAATGCCGCCCACTCACCACCGACGCATAGACGATGTAGCCGATGACAATCGACCACAACACGACAAAAAAGAGTATTTTGGCTATGCGTTTCACTTCGGTGGCAAATCGGGGGTTATCTGTTTTATGCTTTCTTTCGCAACTCTTCGGCTACTGCCCCGCAACAAGCGTCGATGTTGCCCGCGCCGAAGGTTACGACCACATCGGTCGGCATCGCACCGAGCGTCGCTGCCAGTTGCTCGCGCCCGACTATACGGCACGGCACAGTGATGAGGTCGGCAATTATCTGCGATGTTACGCCCTCGATAGGCTCCTCGCGAGCGGGGTATATCGGCAACAGCACCACCTCGTCCGCCAACGACAGCGACGCTGCAAAATCCTTGTACAAATCGCGCGTGCGGGTGTAGAGATGCGGCTGGAAGACGGCAGTCAGTCGTCTGCCGGGGAACATCTTGCGCACCGACTCGATGGTCGCAGCCAATTCGCGCGGGTGGTGGGCATAGTCGTCCATATAGACCTGTCGCGGTGTATTGACATAGAACTCGAAACGACGTTTCACACCCGCAAACTCCGCCAGTGCCTTGCGCAGACGCACCTCGTCGAACTCCGTGCCGTCCGCCTTGCAGGCGCACCAGAATGCCGCCACGGCAGCCACCGAATTTTCGATATTGACCCAACCCGGTATGCCGAGTGTGCAGTCGGCAATCACCCCCGACGGGGTTACTATGTCGTAGCGATAGTGTCCGCCACCGATGAGTTCTATATTGCGGGCATAGAAATCGCACGGTTTGTCGTAGGAATAACGATAAACCTTTATCTTCTCGTTGCGCACCGCCACATCGACGCCCAGTTTCAGCACCAGCGCACCGCCATCGCGAATTTGGTCGATAAACTGCGCAAAAGCCTCCTTGACGGCCTCGTGCGTGCCGTAAATGTCGAGGTGGTCGGCATCGGCAGATGTTACGACCGCCACATCGGGATAGAGTCGCAGGAACGAGCGGTCGAACTCGTCCGCCTCGACTGCCAGCCAGTTGCCCTTACCCTGCACGAGGTTGCCGCCGAAGTTCTTGGACACTCCGCCCAAGAACGCACTACCCTCGCCCAAAACCTCACTGTCGAGCCACGCGACGAGTGTCGAGGTAGTCGTTTTGCCGTGCGTACCCGCCACGGCAACAACAAACTTGCCCTGCGCGAGCAGACCGAGCATCTGCGAACGCTTCATAACCTCGAAGCCACGCTCGCGGAACAACGTCAGTTCGCTGTGGTCGGCAGGTATGGCGGGTGTATATACCACCGCCGTGCGGTCGGCATCGAGAAACTCCTGCGGAATGAGGCGCACATCGTCCTCGTAGTGGATTTTCGCACCCTTCTCCGCAAGACGGCGCGTGAGGTCGGACTCGACGCGGTCGTAGCCGCCTACCGCCCAGCCCTCGTCGAGAAAGTAGCGCGCCAACGCACTCATACCTATGCCGCCTATACCGACAAAATATATTCTATCCTTTTTCATTATTCACCCCAGTATTTTACGATTTCGTCCGCCACGCGCTCCGCCGCATCGGGCGTAGCAAGGCGGGCTATATTTTTCGACAACATCGTCAGACAATCCTTGTCCGCAATCATTCGTAGAGCGGTCGATATGCCGCAATCCACGGCATCGGCATCGGCAACCATCATCGCCGCCTTCTTGCCGACCAGAGCCTGTGCGTTTTTGGTTTGGTGGTCCTCCGCCACGTTTGGCGACGGCACAAAGAGCGTAGGCTTGGCTGCCAGACACAACTCCGACACCGTGCATGCGCCACTGCGCGAGATGACCACATCGGCAACCTCGTAGGCGTAGTCCATACGGTCGATAAACGCCCCCTGCCAAACATTTTTGGTCGGATATTGGTCGAGGAACGCCCGCATCTCCGCCTCGTAGTAGCGACCCGTCTGCCAAATCACCTGCACGGGTGCCACACCATCGAGCGTCATCAGCCACGAGCGCATCATATTGTTGAGCGTGCGTGTACCGAGCGAACCACCCACCACCAAAAGCACGGGCAGCGAGTCGTCGAAACCGTAGTAGCGCAGAGCCTCCTCGTGCGACACCGTACCTTTGGCAAAAGCACTGCGCAACGGATTGCCCGTCATCACGATTTTTTCGGGTGCGAAGAATCGCTCCATACCGTCGTATGCCACGCATACACTCTTGGCTCCGCCGCCGACAATTTTGTTCACAAGCCCCGCGTATGAGTTCTGCTCCTGAATGACGGTCGGAATGCCCATGTGCTGTGCCGTCCACACTATCGGCGCACTCGCATAACCGCCGAATCCCGCCACCGCATCGGGGCGAAACTCCTTTATGATTGCCCGCGCCCGTCGCAACGAACGCAGAACGTGCATCGGCAACATCAGATTGCGCCACGAGAGTCGGCGTTGCAGACCCGCGATTGGCAAACCCTCGATGCGATAGCCCAAGCGCGGAATGAGCGTCATCTCCATTTTGCCCTCGGCACCGACGAACAGTATTTCGACCTCGTCGCCGAATCGTCGTTTAAGTGCCTCTGCAACAGACACTGCGGGATAGATATGCCCGCCTGTTCCGCCGCCCGAAAGAATAACTCGTTTCATATTAAATTCTATTATCCGAATTAACGACAAAAGTACTGAATTTTTTCGCTTGCTACAAAAAAATTCAGCGGTTAGTGAACAGGTATTTGCTCTTGCGCGGAGATTTTGTTCGTGGTTGTTCGCCACGACGATTTTCGCTGGTGCGATTGCAGGGTTTACGGAGCTGCTAACGCCCCCAGTTGTCGCGGTCGAGGGTGCGGTAGTTGATTGCCTCGGCAATGTGG
>JBNMLI010000006.1:0-17230 GCA_050874765.1 Alistipes sp. | reverse complement strand
TATATGGCAGTCAAGGCTCTTGTCGAGAGCGACAAGGAGATTGCCCCTGCCCAAATCGCTGCCGCAACGCAGATGCCCGAGGTGCAGGCGAAGGCTCTGCGCAACATCGTGTCGCTGACGACGAATGCGGGTGCATGGCAATGGTGCTTCTGGTTGCCTGCCATCATCGCACTGCTCGGTGCCGTGGGTCTGTTCGCATTCCTGCGCGATACGCCTAAATCGGTCGGACTGCCCGAGTTGGAGAACACCAAGACCTCGCTCGGCGACGAGGAGGTTGACCCTGCCGAGTACAAGCGTTTTGTGCGCGAAAAGGTCTATCGCAACCCGCTGATTTGGATTCTGGCGATTGCCAACTTCTTCGTCTATGTGGTGCGTTTCTCGGTACTCGACTGGGGCCCGAAGTTCCTCACCGAGGCTCGCGACATGTCCTACTCGTATGCGGGTTGGACGGTTGCCATATTCGAGATTTTCGGTATCATCGGTATGCTGTTTGCGGGCTGGATTACCGACAAGGTGTTTGCGGGTCGTGCACACCGCACCTGCGTATTCTGTATGCTCGGTACGGCGGTGTTTATGACGGCGTTCTATCTGTTGCCTAATGATGTACACCCGCTCGTGCTGATTTGCGTACTCGCCATGGCAGGCTTCTTCATCTATGGTCCGCAGGCACTTATCGGTATCGCTGCCGCCAATCAGGCAACCAAGAAGGCGGCAGCCACTGCTAACGGTCTGACGGGTATATTCGGCTATCTGAGTGTGTTCGTTTCGGGCTTGGGCTTGGGTGTTATGGTCGATTACTTCGGCTGGAACTATGTCTTTATGGGTATGATTGCCGTTGCCGTTATCGGTATGCTGGTATTTATGCTTATGTGGGGCGCGAAGAGCGACGGATACGAGGTTAGTGAATAGTGATTAGTGGCTAGTGGTTAGTGAATAGTGGCTAGTGATTAGTAATTAGTAATTAGTTATTAGAGATTAGTGGCTAGTGATTAGTTATTAGAGATTAGTGGTCAGTGATTAGTTGCCGGTGATTATTCATTAAACATTAGAAAACAGCAAGAAAAGTGCGGTGCTTCAGTGCCGCACTTTTCTAGCTATTGCCTTTTGGCATTACCGCATCGGTGTGCAGAGGGGGGGGCGTAGCGGGAACAATCACTCTGCGCCGCCGCGGATTTTGCGGCGGAAGGCGGAGATGGTTATGCCTGTATTTGCCTTAAAGAAGCGGCACATATTGCTGCTGCCGGCGAAATTGAATTGTTCGGCTATCTGCTTGACCGACATATCGGTAGTGCGCAACGCCTGTTTGATTTCGACCACTGTGCCGCGGGCGATGAACTCCTTGGCGGACAAGCCCGACACCTCGCTCGAAATGACGGAGAGGTATTTGGGCGTGATGCAGAGTGCATCGGCAAAGTACGCCACGCTGCGCTGCTCGGGGTGAGCCATCAGCAGGGTGATGAATCGGTCCCAGATGCGTCGCTTGTGGGTGCTTTGCGAGGTGTCGATATGGTTGAAGCGCACCACCTTGTCGTAAATCTCCAAATAGAAATTGCGCAACAGGTTGACGACAATCTCGTGGCGGCAGATGTTGTCGCGGTCGGCGATTTTCGACGATATCATACGGAAATAGGTCGCTCCGATGGCGTAGAACTCCTCGTCGCTGAGGCGGTATGCGGGTCGTTCGACGATGTGGTTGATGAACGAACTCGGGAAGTTGTACATCATCTCGTCGAAAATCTTTTCGGGGTAGCTCAATGCGTATATCGAAAAATCGTCGGACACGGCAATGAATGCGAGCGAGTCGCCCGGCAGCAGGTGTATGAGCGACATCGCACCGACATCGAAGCGACGCTGGTTGTGCGCGATGGCTGCCTCGCCGCGCACGCTCAACATTATGTAGCCGCGATAGCGGGGGTGCCGCTCGTCGGCAAAACGGGCTATGGTGCGGCTGTCGTATCCGACAATGGCGAAGTCGTCGGCATCGTCGGTGGTTGCCGTTTCCGTGATTTTATCGCGCAAGGGGTCTTTCGGTTCGGTCATCGTTTGTTCCTCTTTTGAATACAAAGATATGTTGAAATGCGATAAAGTGGTATCTGTTTGTGGAAAAAATGATAATCTTTGCAGAAATTGCGCACGCGTCCGACTGTTCCGTTTTTGATATCTTTGCCTCGCAAAAATGAAAGAAAAGATGAAACAATGTTTGAATTCGACCGCTTGCGCATTGGTGGCGTTGTGCGCAACGGTGCTCGCCTCCTGCAATGGCGGCAATGTCCAACGCACGACGGCGGACTATGCCACGATGATTGTGAGCAAGAGCGATATGACGCTATCGCAAGACTACTCTGCCACCATTCGCGGACGGCAGGATACGGACATCTATCCGCAGGTGTCGGGTACGATTACGCAGGTGTGCGTGAAGGAGGGCGACGAGGTGCGTCGCGGTCAGACGCTCTTCGTGATAGACCAAGTGCCATATAAGGCTGCGCTGCAAATGGCAGACGCAAACGTGCAGGCGGCGGAGGCTGCCGTAGCGACGGCACAACTGACGGCAGACAGCAAGCAGAAGCTCTTCGAGCGCGGCGTGGTGTCGGACTTCGATTTGCAGACTGCCCGCAATGCGCTCGCTACGGCGCAGGCACAGTTGGCGCAGATGCGTGCCGCGCAGGTCAATGCAGCCAACAACTACTCTTATACGACCGTCAAAAGTCCGTCGGACGGCGTCGTCGGGACGATTCCTTTCCGTGCGGGTACGCTCGTGTCGCCACAGATTCAGCGTCCGCTGACGACCGTGTCGGACAATTCGCAGATGTATGTCTATTTCTCGATGACCGAGAACCGCCTGCTCGACTTTGTCAGCAACCACGGCTCGATGCGCGAGGCTGTGAAGGCGATGCCTGCCGTGTCGTTGGTGCTGAACAATAACACCGTGTATGCGGAAAAGGGTTGCGTGGAGAGCGTCAGCGGCGTTATCAACCCTTCGACGGGTACCGTGAGCCTGCGTGCCGTATTCCCGAACAAGGGTCGGCTGTTGCACAGCGGTGCGTCGGGCAATGTGCGTATGCCTGCCGAGTACAAGGGGTGCATCGTAATCCCGAAGAGCGCGACCTACGAGGTGCAGGACAAGATATATGTATATAAGGTCGAGGACGGCAAGGCACAATCTGCCGAAATAGGCGTTGCGCCCGTCAGCACCATAGGCGAGTATATCGTCGTGAACGGCATTGCCGAGGGCGACGAAATCGTAACCGAGGGCGTGGCGTTGCTGCACAACGGCGACATCGTAAAATCTGCGGCAAAGGAGGAGTAGCGTATGGATTATCAGTCTGTTATCCGCCGACCCGTATTCGCCGTGATGTCGGGCGTGGCGATTGTCTTTTTGGGCATCATTTCGCTGCTCAACCTGCCTGTGGAGCAGTATCCCGATATTGCACCGCCTACGGTGCTGGTTTCGACTACTTACCCCGGTGCGAGTGCCGAGGCTGTGCAGAAAAGTGTCATCGCGCCGCTCGAACAGAGCATAAACGGCGTAGAGAACATGACCTACATGACCTCCTCCGCATCGAACAACGGTATGGTGGAGATTTACATCTATTTCCGTCAGGGTACCGACCCCGATATGGCGGCTGTCAATGTGCAGAACCGTGTGTCGAAGGCGACAAGTCTGCTGCCGACCGAGGTTATTCAGTACGGCGTTACGACGCAGAAGCAGCAGCCGAGTATGCTCGAAATTTTTGCCGTATGCTCGCCGAACGGAACCTACGACGAGAAGTTCCTCGCGAACTATGTCAAAATAAACCTGCAACCGGAACTGTTGCGTATCAAGGGCGTGGGTAACATCGTTTCCTATGGTGCCGATTACAGTATGCGTATATGGCTCAAACCCGATGTGATGGCGCAGTACGGATTGGAGCCGAGCGACATCAACCGCGCATTGGCGGAGCAGAACATTGAGGCGGCGACGGGTGCGTTGGGCGAAAATTCGGAGCAGCCGTTCAAATATACGATGAAGTATCGCGGTCGTCTGGAACGCCCCGAGGAGTTCGGCGAGATAGTTATCGCTTCGACTGCCGACGGCGAGGTGTTGCGATTGAAAGATGTTGCCGATGTAGAGTTGGGACAGCTCAACTACGAGTTCGGCGAGACGGCAAACGGTTGCCCGAGTACGACGTGTATGGTGTTCCAGATGGCGGGGTCGAACGCCACGCAGATTATCGAGGACATCAATGCCTACCTCGACAATGCCCGCAAGAGCATGCCCGAGGATATGGAGGTGAAGATTATGTTCAGCTCGAACGACTTCCTCTACGCTTCGATTCGCAATGTGTTGTGGACGCTCTTGGAGGCTATCGTGCTGGTTACGCTGGTGGTGTTCTTCTTCCTGCAAGACTATCGTGCGACGCTCATTCCGGTGCTTTCGACCGTCGTTTCGCTCGTCGGTACGTTCGTGTTCCTCGCCTTGGCGGGGTACAGCATCAACCTGCTGACGCTCTTTGCGTTGGTGCTGGTAATCGGTACGGTCGTCGATAACTCGATTGTGGTCGTCGAGGCGGTGCAGAGCAAGTTCGATGCGGGTTACAAATCGCCGATGCTCGCCACGCGCGACGGTATGAAGGACGTTACGGCGGCGGTGGTTTCGTGTACGTTCGTATTTATGGCGGTGTTTATCCCCGTAGCCTTTATGGGCGGTACGACGGGTACGTTCTATACGCAGTTCGGTCTGACGATGGCGGTGGCGGTAGGTATCTCGGCAGTGAACTCGCTGACGATGTGTCCTGCTCTGTGCGCACTGCTGATGCGCCCTGTCGATAACTCGCCCGAGGCGGAGAAGACGTTGCTCGGTCGCGTGCGCAAGGCCTACTCGGTTGCCTACTCGGCATCGCTCAAACGCTACATCGGCGGTGTGCGCTACTTTATCGACCACAAGTGGCTGGCGGGCGTGTGTATCGCGGTGGCATTTGTTGCGCTCGGTGTGCTTATGCACACGACCAAGGCAGGATTTGTGCCTAACGAGGATACGGGTACGGTCTTCATCGATGTGGCTGCCGCACCGGGTGCTTCGCTTGCGCAGACGCTGTCGGTCATGGACGAAATCGAGCAGCGCGTGAAGGCGACGCCCGAGGTGGATTCCTACACCCGCACGGCAGGTTACAGTATGATTTCGGGCATCGGTACATCGTTCGGTATGTTCGTCGTCCGTCTGAAACCGTGGGACGAGCGTTCGGGAGCGGAGCATCACGCCGATGCGGTCATCGAGCGGCTCAACGGTGCGTTGCACGAGGTGCGCAATGCCACTTCGTTTGCCTTTGCTCCGCCTATGATTATGGGCTACGGTAACAGCAACGGCTTTGAGGTTCACCTCCAAGACCGTGCGGGCAACGGCGTGAATGCGCTGGAAGAGGTTGTCGGGCAGTTCGTCGGCGCACTCAATGCACGCCCCGAAATAGCGATGGCATATACGACATTCGCTTCGCGCTATCCGCAGTACCGTGTCGATGTCGATGCGGCGCGATGCAAGCGTGCGGGTGTGTCGCCGAGCGAGGTGCTGGGCGTAATCGGTGGTTACTACGGCGGTGTGTATGCGTCGCAGTTCAACCGCTTCACGAAGGTATATTATGTGGTTACGGAGGCTGCTCCGCAGTATCGTATGGACGTGCCGTCGCTCGACAACATCTTCGTGCGCACGGCGGCGGGAATGGCTCCCGTGAGCGAATTTGCCACGCTGACCAAGACCTACGGTACGGAGTCGCTGGCGCGATTCAACCTCTACAACAGCATACTCGTCAGCGGAGCCGCCGCCGACGGCTATTCGTCGGGCGATGCGATTCGCGCCATCGAGCAGACCGCTGCGCAGGTATTGCCGCGTGGCTATGGCTACGAGTTTGCTGGCATTTCGCGCGAGGAGGCGCAGGGGTCGAGCAACACAGTATTCATCTTCCTTGTCATCATCGTGCTGGTATATATTATCCTTGCATCGTTGTACGAGAGCCTCTTCGTACCGTTTGCCGTGTTGCTTTCGGTACCGTTCGGTCTGATGGGTAGTTTCCTCTTTGCGCAGATTGCGGGATTGGAGAACAACATCTATCTGCAAACGGGTCTGATTATGCTTATCGGTCTGCTTGCCAAGACGGCAATTCTGATTACGCAGTACGCATCGGTCGGTCGTCGTTGCGGTATGACCATCGAGGAGGCTGCATTTACGGCGGCGAAGGAGCGTCTGCGTCCTATACTTATGACCGCGCTGACGATGGTCTTCGGTATGTTGCCGCTGATGTTCTCGACGGGTGTCGGTGCCAACGGTAACCGCTCGCTCGGTACGGGTGCCGTGGGCGGTATGTTGGTCGGTACGCTCGCGCTGTTGTTCATCGTGCCGGTGTTGTTTGTGGTGTTCCAGCGTATGCAGGAGCATTTCAAGCGTCCCGAAATGAAACGTGCGGACGATGCGCGACGCGCGGAGATTGCTAATTTGAGAAAGAAGAATGAGTAGATTATGAAAAAGGTTATTATATGTGCCGTTGCCGCACTTATGTTCGGCGGTTGCGGTATCTACAACAAATACTCGCGTCCCGAGAGCATCGACACCACCGCCGAGGGCGTTTTTCGCGGTGAGGCTGCCGAGCGGGCGGACTCCGTGCTCAATTTCGGCGCGACGGAGTGGCGCGAGGTCTTTACGGACGAGTGCCTGCAACGCCTTATCGACTCGGCACTGGTGCGCAACACCGATTTGCGGGTTGCACGCCTGCGCGTAGATGAAGCGGAGGCTTCGCTCAAAGCGGCGAAACTCTCGTATGTTCCTTCGTTCGCCTTCGCTCCGAATGGTGCGGTGAGCAGTTTCGACAACTCGAAGGCGACGTGGACATACAGCGTTCCCGTTACGGCAAGTTGGCAAATCGATTTGTTCGCACGACTGACCAATGCCAAGCGGCGCGCCAAGGCGGCGGTCGAGGGTAGTCGCGCCTATTGTCAGGCGGTGCGCTCGCGCGTGATTGCGGGCGTGGCGAATGCCTACTACACGCTGCTGATGCTCGATGCGCAACTCGCAGTTGCCGAGCAGACTGCCGAGAGTTGGCGCGAGAGCGTCGAGACGATGCGGTTGATGAAAGATGCGGGTATGGCGACCGATGCCGCCGTGCGTCAGTACGAGGCGAACCACTACGCATTGCAGTCGTCGGTACTCCAACTGCGCGACCAGATTTTCACCGCTGAGAACTCGCTCTGCGCCCTGTTGGGCGATACGCCTCATAGCATCGAGCGAGGCTCGCTCGACAGCCAGCACATGCCCGACGATTTGCGCACGGGCATACCCGTGCGGTTGCTGTCGGCGCGTCCCGATGTAGAGTATGCCGAGAAGACTCTCGTGCAGGCATTCTACGCCACCAACGAGGCTCGCGCGGCTCTCTATCCGTCGATTTCGCTCTCGGGCAGTGCTGGGTGGACTAACAGTGCGGGTGTGGCGATTGTGAACCCGGGTAAACTGCTCTTGTCTGCCGCTGCATCGCTGTTGCAACCGATTTTCCAGAACGGTGCCTTGCGCGCAAGGCTGAAAATTGCCAAAGCACAGCAGGAGGAGGCGGAGTTGCAGTTCCGTCAGACGGTACTCAACGCGGGCAACGAGGTGAACAACGCTATGGCGGAGTGTCAGACGGCACGCGCCAATCGTACTCTCTGCGAGCAGAAGGTCGATGCCCTTGCCTCGGCTGCCGAGAGTACGGAGTTGCTGATGAAGCACGGCTCGACCACCTATTTGGAGGTACTCGTGGCGCGTCAGGCACTGCTCGGCGCGCGAATGGATTTGATAACCAACTCCTTCAATGAGTTGCAAAGTGCGGTCAATCTCTACCAAGCCCTCGGTGGAGGCAGGGAGTAGAGGTCGGGCGATATCCGATACATACGATTTGCGGGACTTTTCGGTCCCGCAAATTTTGTTTTATGGCGTGTGAAATGGGAGAGGAAATAGCACGGTCGCTTCGGCAATCAACGCGCTAAATTCTTCCGGTGATAGTTTCATCGTTTGCCTATTATCTCTTTTGTTATATCGTATATCACGCGACGAGCGCGGTTGTCAATGGCTTGTGCCATATTGTCGATGCTGTCGGTTAATTGGAACATGGCAGTTATGGCATCTGTATCAATGGACGATTGCGGATTGTGTTCCTCCTTAATATACTCTTTAAGTCCGTTTACATATTCGTTGTCGATAAATGTGTCGCCAATCAACTCGAAGTCGATATTTGAGATAACTTGTTTTAGGTGTGCCTCATATTCTCTCACATAAGAGCATAGTTGGTTGTATTCATCTTCATCTCTGCGGGTAACCTTGTTCAACTCTTCGCACAGATTTTCCCTGTGTGTAAATAGTTGCGGCAAAAGGTCATTGCTGATATGACGGGCATAGAATGTCGCGACAAACCCACGCCGAAAGAGTTTTCTTTGTTCCTCATAGCATTGGCTGCCGATATATGCGAATATGTTTGAGTATATCTCAACGACCTCATCGTGCAGGGCATCGAGTGCGGCGCGGAATTTTTCGAGCGGCAGGTTTTTCTTGTTATAGATAATACCATCGACCCAAACATCTTGCGCCTCGATACTGCCGTCATTAACTTGGTTTAACACATTCCAGTCGTTAATATATGTTGTCAATTCTGCGACTTTGTATGCGTTCGACTCTGTAAACGGCGATTCGGAAGGCACGGCGGTCGCCCTGTCTATATCAAATTGGTAGATAGTATTGCCGAAAAACGGACTGAATCTATCGTCCATAAAGTGGTCATTTATCTGCTGTTGTGTCCAGTCGTGAAGTTGTGTGTCCGAAATGTCGGAAATTTGTTGCTCCGCATTTTCCCGAATCAGCGCGAGATAGTTGTCGGAAACCTTTTCGGATATTGATTTTGGAATCAATGTCCACGCAGCCACAGCCTGCCCTTGAATCTCGACACGGCAATTTTGCTGTTGTGCATTGGCGAGTCTGTCTTCCAGAGCGGGGTGGGACGACCAAATATCTTCGACCTTTACTCGCGGCTTAATATCAAACGTACGAACGGGCTTTGCAAGCAATACGTCGTAGCGCAACATCGGCATATCTTTATCGGGGATAAGGCTCGATACCACCTGTTTGCCCGCGAAGTAATTTGATACTGTCTTGTTGTCGTAAAGTAATGAATTGAGAATGTGCTGATATACATTGTCTTTGTTGGCAAGAACGTCAATTTTGCACATGGCAGAGATGAAATTTGCCGAACCAACACAATGGCATGCGATGTTGTCGGCATCGTACTCCATGTATCTTGATAATTTAAGATACCCTTTTTGCACAAACTTGTATATATAAAAGGTGATTCTCTTTATGACATTGGTAATGATACGGGTAAGTATGCCAAACCAGCGAATGATGGCGGTGTCCACCAAACACCATTTATCAAGAAGCCTGTCCCAAAAATCTTCGGCATAAATAAGATTGTGGAGTACCGTATTGGTAACATATACAGTGGAGCCGACTTTCATGCTGTTTTGTGAAAAATGACCGAACTCGTGAGCGATTACCGATTTTACCTCCTCAATGCTTGTGCCGTCAAACAGACCAAGTCCGATTTCCAAATTTTTCTTTATCGGGAAGAATATGCTCCAAAAACTCGTATTATAAAAGACACACGAATTTACGTCAGGAGATAGATACACATGTTTGGGCATTTTGCATTTGGTCTTGTCGGCGACATCGCGAATCATTGCAAACAACTCGGGACACTCCGTCGCTTTTACCTCTACTCGTGTGTCGTTGCGGTCTTTTTTGAATGCGAACAGGGGTTTTATAAGGTAAAGACCCAACATTATGGAAAGCATGCACAGTCCGATGACCGACAATACAATCCATATTATGGCGCGACCATTATGCACTTCGGGCAATACATCAATGACGAGATGGTATGAGCCCCAGAACGAACCCCATATAATTGCGATACCTAATGCAATCAGTGAAATATAGTAAACAAGAAATCCCGCGATTCTAAACAATTCCCCGATTACAGCCGACTTAATGTCCTGTTTCAACATAATTTATTGCTTGATAAAATTTATACTTTGATAGTTGGCAGGTTTGTGTGCTTTACTGCGACCCTGTTTTGCTTGTATTGCAGATACAAATATACAAAAAACACGATAACATAAAAACGAATAGTGCCACAATCGGACTATGCGCGTGCCGATTTTGTTTTCCGAGCAAAAAGAGTTATCTTTGTAGTTCGCAACGCAAAGCGTTGCACTAAAAACACAAACCGATGAAAAAACTTCTGATTGTTTCGCTCTGCCTTGTGGCAGCGTTTACGACCTTGGCACAGAATCGTGCCGAGCGCATCTTGCGCGAACTGCGCAATCCCAAATCCGAATATGTTGCCGTAATTTCGCATCGCGGCGACTGGCGCAACTATCCCGAAAACTCGTTGGAGGCCATCGACTCGGCAATCGAGATGGGGGTCGATGTCGTGGAGATGGATATTCACCGCACTGCCGACGGTGTGCTGGTGCTGTGCCACGACAAGACCATCAACCGCACAACGAGCGGTAAGGGCAAAATTGCCGAAATCACCTACGATTCGATTCGCCGTTGCTGTCTGCGTTCGGAGCATGGCATAAAGATGCCGAAATACCACATGCCGACGTTGGAGGAGGCTCTCGATGTGTGCCGCAACCGCGTGATGATTAACATCGACAAGGGTTACGACTACTACGACCAGATACTGCCGATGCTCGAAAAGCGCAATATGGTCGAGCAGGTTATAATCAAGGACAAGAAGTCGCCTGCCAAGGTTGAGGCGACGCTTGCCAAGCACAAGCACAATATGATTTATATGCCGATTATCAACTACACTGCCAAGCGTTGGGAGAAGCACAGCGTGCTGTTCGACCAATATTTGGCGAGCGACCTTCACCCGCTGGCATACGAGATGTGTTGGGACGGCACGCTCGGAGGCGAACAGAAGCAGTTCGACCGCGTACTTGCTTCGGGGGCGCGTCTGTGGATTAACACGCTGTGGGATTCGCTCTGCGGTGGCGAGGAGCATGGTCATGAGGACGACCGCGCGGTGAAGAATCCAGATGCGGTGTATGGCAAGGTGCTGAAAATGGGTGCAACGATGATTCAGACCGACCGTCCCGCTCTGCTCATCGACTATCTGACAAAACAGGGACGACACACACTGAAATAGATATGGGTATATTCTCGAAAATAGGGCGTTTCTACGCCATCAGCGAGCCGTCTGCCACGCAGATTGACAGCACGACGGCGGAGGGCAACCGCTACTATCGCAAACTCGCATTGCAGTCGTTCGTCGCCGCGACGCTCGGTTACAGCCTCTACTATGTATGCCGCACGAGTCTGAACGTGATGAAGAAGCCGATTATCGACAGCGGGTTGCTCGATGCCAAGCAGCTGGGTTATATAGGCTCGGCACTGTTGATTGCATACGCCGTCGGCAAGTTCGTGAACGGCTTTGTCGCCGACTACTGCAACATCAAGAAATTTATGGCAACGGGTCTGATTCTCTCGACGCTTGCCAACTTCATTATGGGCGTACTCGGCTTGGCGTCGGGTGTGGTTGCCATCAGCACCTCGTTGCTCTTTGTCGTGTTCGCCATAATGTGGGGCGTGAACGGCTGGGCGCAGTCGATGGGTGCGCCACCGGCAATTATATCGCTTTCGCGCTGGTTTCCGCTCTCGCGACGCGGCACGTTCTACGGATTCTTCTCGGCGAGCCACAACCTCGGCGAGTGGTTTTCGTTCGTCTTCGTCGGTCAGGTCGTCGCACTGGCGGGCTGGCAGTGGGGATTCTTCGGCTCGGCAATGGCGGGTGCGATTGGAGTGGTGATTATACTGCTGTTCCTGCACGATACACCCGAGAGCAAGGGTCTGCCTGCCATCGAGGTGCTGTCGCACGAGAGTAAAACCGCTCCTGCGAAGGGCGAATCGACCAAAGAGATTCAGCGTCAGGTGTTGCGTTCGCCTGCCGTGTGGGTGCTGGCTGCCGCATCGGCGTTTATGTATGTGAGCCGCTACTCGCTCAATAGCTGGGGCGTGCTGTTCCTGCAAGAGGCAAAGCACTTCTCGATGGGCGATGCAACGTTCATCATCTCCATTAACGCACTGCTCGGCATATTCGGCACGGTGCTGTCGGGTTGGTTGTCGGACGTATTGTTCAAGGGCAGTCGCAAGGTGCCGGCTCTGATTTCGGGCGTACTGCTGACGGTTGCCTACATAATGTTTATCTATGGCGGCGATTCATACGTTATAAATGTCGTCAGTATGGTGCTGTTTGGCATAGCGATTGGTGTGCTTATCTGCTTCCTCGGCGGGTTGATGGCGGTCGATATTGTTCCGCGTAAGGCTACGGGTGCGGCACTGGGCATTGTCGGCATGGCAAGTTATGCTGCCGCCGCATTGCAGGAGGTGGTCAGCGGCTACCTTATCAACAACAACATTGAATTAAAGGTGAACGAACTCGGCGAAACGGTCAAGGTGTACGACTTCTCGCAGGCGGCTCTGTTCTGGATTGCCGCGTCGGTCATCTCGTTCCTGCTGCCGCTGCTGAACTGGAACCATAAAGTGGAGGAGTAACAGCAAATGTCGAAGAAGGAGAAGATTGAAAAGACCAACGCTGCGCGGCTGCTCGACCGCGCCCGCATAGCGTACGAACTCATACCCTACGAGGTCGATGAGAATGACCTCGCTGCCACGCACGTTGCCGAATCGCTCGGCGAGCCGATTGAGCGTGTCTATAAGACGCTCGTTCTGCGCGGCGACCGCACGGGCTATTTCGTGTGTGTGGTGCAGGGCGACAAGGAGGTCGATTTGAAGGCGGCAGCCCGCGTGTCGGGCAATAAGAGTGCCGACCTGATTCCGATGAAGGATTTGCTCGGCGTTACGGGCTATATCCGTGGCGGCTGCTCGCCCGTCGGTATGAAGAAACCTTTTCCGACATTCTTCGACGCAACGTGCGAGGCGTTCGACTATATCTTTGTCAGCGCGGGTGTGCGCGGATTGCAACTCCGCATAGCCCCTGCCGACTTGGTCGGCTTCGTCGGTGCGACCATCGCCGAAATAGAGCATTAAGCGTGGCGCAAAACGGCGCAGAATCGGCGCGAAAGGCGCAAGGGAATAGGACGGCGCGGAAGACGCACGGAACACGGTGCAATCGGGCAGAAGAGGTGTCCGAAATACAAACGCAAAGGGCAGGTTCGGAAAACCTGCCCTTTGTCTATTGGAATAATGGCTATTAACTAACCACTATCCACTAATCACTAACCACTTTATCGGTCTTTGCGCTTCTCGATTTGCCGTTTGAGCGCGTCGAGAGCCAAATCGACAGCCTCCTCGAAGGTCTTGGCACGTTGTTCGGTAACTATGTCGCCACCGGGAACGTGCAGAGCAACGGCTGCGATTTTGTTGCCCTTTTCGCTGTCCTTGTCCAAGCGCAACGTTACATCTGCGCCCGTAGGACGGTCGGCAAAGCGTTCCAAACGCGACATCTTTTTCTCCACAAATTCGAGCAACTGACTGCTTGCGTCGAATTTCACTGATTGAATCTTAACGTCCATAGTATTTGAATTTTATGGTTACAGGTCGATACACGACCACAATGTTGATTCGTTACTCCTCCGTCGCGACGGTCGGGCGGTTGTGGGGGTGAGCCTTGGCATAGACGCTCTGCAACTGCTTGATGCTGTTGTGGGTGTAGTGCTGCGTCGTTTTGAGCGAGGCATGACCCATCAACTCCTGTATGTCGCGCATATCGGCGTTGCGGTTGAGCAGGTGCGTTGCGAAGGTGTGGCGCAGAACGTGGGGACTCTTGCGCCCCTGCACATTCGCCGCCTGCAACTCGTGCAGGACAATCCGCTGAACGGTCGAGCGCGACATCGGCTTGCCTTCTTTTATGCTCTCCTCCGTAAATATCAACGGAAAATCGTTGGCAGTTATTATGCCTGCCTCGCGTGCCGTGGCGAGAAAGTCGGCGACGCGCTTCGCCACCTCGGGCAGAATCGGTATCACGCGCTCCTTGTCGCCTTTGCCGCGCACTTTGAGCGTCGCATAGCCGTCGCCGAAGTCGGTCGAGCGTATGCCGCACAACTCGGCAAGTCGTATGCCGCAACTGTAAAGCAGTGCCACCACGAGCGCGTCGCGCTGTTCGTGCCAATTCGCACTGCCGCTCTGCTCGCGCAGGTTGTCGAGAACGGTCGTCATACGGGTTTCGGGAACGAATGTCGGCAGACGATGCGATGTTTTGAGCGAGCAGATGCGCTTGAAGATGTCGCCCTCCATCTCGCCACGCATACGCAGGAAGCGGAAGTAGGTCTTCAAGGACGAAAGCTCGCGATTCATCGAGGCGGGCTTGATGCGGTCGTGTTCGATGCGGTGCAGTATCCATTCGCGCACATCATCGACCGCGACGGCTTGCGGGGCGAACTCCTCGACGGGAACCCCTGCCCGCTTGCAACACCACGCGGCGAAGCACTCCACATCGTGGCGGTAGTTGCGTACCGTCAGCGGCGAATAGCGACGTTCCGCCTCGATATATTGGATAAAATCGTCGAACATAGCGCGTTGGGCATTGCGGCTCGTATGGCGTAGCCTGTTCCTTTCATCAAAGATAGCAAAAAGGTTGCCGATTTCCTAATTATTTGCTCTGTTTTTTATGCGGGTGTGCGGTGCGAGGGTGTCGCGATTGGTGCAGATTGCCACGGAAAAGACTCGGAGGCGAAAAATTTCCAAAAATCTTATTATTTGTAATATATTGTAAACCAATGTGTTATAAATTATTGTTAAAAAATATGAAAATTTTATTGAAAATTTTTAATAAAAAACTTGCACGGTATCTAAATCCGCCTTATCTTTGCACTCGAAGTTTTAAGGTTCATTTAGGTTAGTAGTTTTAGGTTGGTTGAGGAAATCGGAAGGTTGCGACATCTGGTCGCTAAGACCCGCGGGAGGTGCTCTCTCTGGGGTCGAAAACCTCCGAAGACCTCATTTTTTTTGTCTATATGCGACGGGCAGGGTAGCGAGACCTGCCTAAATATATAATAAGAAGCGACAGCGGACGATTGGTCTGCTGTCGCTTCTGCTTTGACGGCGGGGTGTGGCGCAATATGTCGGCGGTACAAAGCCGCAGCCGGCTTTTTGCGCATTGCCCGAGGCTCTGCCCTCCCTGCGGTGGCGGTTATTTGCGCCCCTCTTTCGCCTCGATGCACTCTGTTGCGTGAGGCACGCGCATAAGACGCTCCTTCGGAATCAGTTTGCCCGTAGTCTTGCAGATGCCGTAGGTCTTGTTCTCGATGCGCACGAGAGCCATCTCCAAGTTCTTGATGAATTTGAGTTGGTGTGATGCCAAACGCCCGCACTCCTCCTTCGAGAGGGTCGTCGCGCCCTCCTCCAACACCTTGAAGGTCGGCGAGGTGTCCTCGGTGTCGTTGTCGCCCGTATGAGTGATGGTCTGGCGCAACGATTCGTAGTCGCTGCGAGCCTGCTCCAATTTTTTGAGAATCAACTCCTTGAATTCAGCCAATTCTGCATCGCTGTAACGCTTTTTCTCTTGCTCTGCCATAGTCGTAAACAGTTTTTGAGGGTATCTACTTTTGTTATATTTTATCTTTTTGCAAGGCACACAGTGTGCCGTTTTTCGGTTATCGGATAGTAAAGTTATAAAAATTTTGTTATTTCGACAAATTACGGGGTCTTTTTTGCATAGGGTGTTTGGGGCGATTGGGCGACGCACGGCACAAAAAAGGCTCTGTGCATAGCGCACAGAGCCTTCTCGAACGGGAAATCCCGAAAAAATTATTTGATTCGGGTAACTGCAATTTTGAGCGGTTCGTCGTTTACGTCCGAATCAACCACAACCTCGCCCTTCGGCTCGGCAGCGGTGTGGACATCGGCAGCCAGAGTCTGACCGCCGATGTAGGCGGCGAACTCGGCAACTGCCTCGCGGACAGCCTTTTTTGCCTCGATTTCGACGGTGATTTTGTCGGTAACCTCGAAGCCCGAATCCTTGCGGATATTCTGAATGCGGTTGATGAGTTCGCGGGCGACACCCTCGCGCAACAACTCCGGTGTAACCGTGATGTCGAGCGCGACGGTAAGTTTGCCCTCCGATGTTACGAGCCAGCCCGGCATATCCTCCGATGTAATCTCGAAGTCGGCAGGCGTAACGGTAATCTGCTCGCCACCCACTTCGAGCGTGATGCTCTCCGATGCCTCAATCTCGGCGATGCGCTCCTGTGAGAATGTGGCGGTCAGCGCGGCAATCTGCTTCATATACTTGCCGTAGCGCGGACCAAGCGTCTTGAAATTAGGCTTTATGCGCTTGGTAATCACGCCCGTAGTGTCGTGTATGAGTTCGATTTCCTTCACGTTCACCTCGTTGCGAATCAAGCCCTCGACCTTCTCGATAAGGTGTTCGGTCTGCGGGTCGAGTACCGGTATGAGAATCTTTGTAAGCGGCTGACGCACTTTGATATTCACCTTGCGGCGCAGTGCCAGCACCATCGACGATACGCGCTGTGCGAGCGACATCATCTCCTCCAACTTGGCATCTTTCAGTGCGGCATCGCTCTTCGGGAATGCGGCGAGGTGGACAGACTGCTCGGTGTGGCGCGCACTCATGGCGTTCAGGTCGCGGAATATGCGGTCGGAGATGAACGGCGCGAACGGTGCGGCAAGCATCGCAACGGTTTCGAGGCAGGTGTAGAGCGTTTGGTATGCCGCCAGTTTGTCGGCATTCATCTCGCCACCCCAGAAGCGTTTGCGGTTCAGACGCACATACCAGTTGGAGAGGTTCTCGCCGACGAAATCCTGTATGGCGCGAGCCGCAGGCGTTGGGTCGTAGTTGTCGAGCGAGGCGGTAACGTCCGCAACCAGCGTGTTGAGCAACGAGATAATCCAGCGGTCGATTTCGGGACGCTCGGCAACGGGAATCTCCTTCTCCTTGCCCGTGAAACCGTCGATGTTGGCATAGAGTGCGAAGAACGAGTAGGTGTTGTAGAGCGTGCCGAAGAACTTGCGGCGCACCTCATCGACACCGTCGGCATCGAATTTCAGATTGTCCCACGGCTGCGAGTTGCTAATCATATACCAACGTGTGGCGTCGGCTCCGTAGCGGTCGAGAATCTCGAACGGGTCAACGGCGTTGCCCAAGCGTTTGGACATCTTGTTGCCGTTCTTGTCGAGCACCAGACCGTTGGAGATGATATT
>JBNMLI010000005.1:0-17732 GCA_050874765.1 Alistipes sp. | reverse complement strand
TTACAGAGCGGTCGGAGGGGTGTTTTTCGGACAAGAAAATTTTGAGGGCAGATGGCGCGAACCGAGCAAACCCGACCCGACATCGGCATATTATATATAGGAACGCCCTGCGCATCGCGGTCGAGCAAACCACAAAGTCGCACCAAACGTAGCAGAAGAAACGTCCCTCAAAAGCAAACCACCCGCTCCGCTTGCCGCAAGAAAACCGCACCCGACCGGAACATCGCCCATCAAAGCACCGCCACTCACCGACCGCCACCGCACAAAAAAGGCCTCGGAAAAATCCGAAGCCTTTTATTGCTTGTAAAAGGGAAGCGTCCCCGACGGCAGATTCCGCGACCGCGACGGTCTTACCGCTGCCGTTTCTCGAAACACTCGATTGTATTTGCCATGAGCATACAGATTGTCATCGGACCGACACCGCCCGGCACGGGCGTAATGTAGGAGGCCCGCTCGCGGCACGCCTCGAAATCGACATCGCCGCACAACTTGCCCGTTACGGCATCGTGGTTGATGCCGACATCAATCACGACAGCCCCCTCCTTAATCATATCCGCGCCGATGATGCGCGCCTTGCCGACCGCCACCACCAGAATATCCGCCTCGCGGGTTACCGCACCCAAGTCGCGCGTGTGCGAGTGGGCGATGCTGACCGTCGCATTGGCATTGAGCAGCGACTTCGCCATGGGCAGTCCGACGATATTGCTGCGCCCGACCACCACTGCGCGTTTGCCGTCGAGCGAGATGTGGTTGTCCGCCAACATCTGCATAATACCCTTCGGCGTGCATGGCAGCGTACACTCCTCGCCACGCCACAGCCGCGCCACATTGAGCGGGTGGAAGCCATCGACATCTTTCTCCACCGCTATGGCGGCTACAACCCTGCTCTCGCAGATATGCGCCGGCAACGGCAACTGCACGAGTATTCCGTCCACGCAAGCGTCGCCGTTCAGCCGCTCTATGGTTGCCAGCAGTTCGCTCTCCGCCACCGTTTCGGGCAACTCCACCAGACGGCTCTCGATGCCGACCTCGCCCGCCGCCTTCATCTTGCCGCGAATATAGGAACGGCTTGCAGGATTTTCGCCCACAAGCACCACCACCAAAGAGGGTACGCGCCCATATTTTTCGCGCAACGACTCGACCCGACGAGCCATTTCGCCTTTCAGTCTTGCCGCGAGTTCCTTTCCGTCTATAATCATTTGCCCTTGTGATTTTACTTTTAGCGGCGACCTGCCGTGTCTGCACGCCCGATTTGCGCCTCGTTTGCACCGATGCACCGACCGCTTCTGCGCACTGCCGTCGCCCGTTTACTTTGCAAAAGTAAGAAAAATATCGCAATCCGACACAGCCTCTACCTCGGCTTGCGACCTTTTGCGCCGAAGTCGGGCGATATACCTATATATATAGCATAGTTCCGACCCGGCATCGGGTGCGAGAGAACCGTTTCGTACTCCTCGTCCAGCAGGTTGTTCACATTGAAGCGCACCGACAGTCCGCCCCACCGCCATGCGAATTGTTTTTCAAGCGAGATGTCGCTCATATAATAGGGAGCCACGCTGCCCGTGATGGAGGCATCGTTCGACGAGGTAGTGTATCGACGGCTGTAATATCGCCACTTATAGGCTACCGACCACCCGCGCCATGCCACGCGCGCCGTCAGCGAGGCGTTGTAAACGGGAATGTAAGGCAACTGCTTGCCGCGCGAGAGGTCGCCCTCCGAAACCTTGTCGCCACGATTTATCGAGTGCGTCATCGAGAACTGCGGTGTCGCCTCGATGCTCCACTGCTTACCCAAATCGACCGCCATCGCCGCCTTGACCTCCACGCCGTAGCTATGCACGCGCCTTATGTTGAGCGGTGTCCAAAAGCCTTTGAATGTCGGTCGCCACAAAATCCAGTTGTCGATATACGAGTCGAACGCCGTAACGCCGCCCCACACGCGCATACGCTCGTGCCATACCTTGGCATCGAACGCGACACCGCCGTCGTAGGTCAGTCCGTGTTCCGCTTTGAGGTCGGGATTGCCACCGGGTTGGAAATAGAGGTCGTTGAGCGTCGGATAGCGATAGTTGCGCGTAACCGAGGCCTTGAACAGCACATTGCCCCGTCGCGAAGCGAGGAAATCCAAGAACAGCGCAGGCACTACGGGCGTATATCGCCGCCCATAGACGTCCCAGCGCGCCGACGCCGCCACCCCGAATCGTTCGACGGGTCGATAGCGCACCGAAGCGGTCGTCGTCAATTCAAACCGCGCTTGGCGGTATCCCACGACTGTTTCGGGCGACGCGCTCTCCGCCACAGCATCGTCGCGACTCGACACGAAGTGCTGGTTGGCAACCGCTTCGCCCGCCACCATCAACTTATCGCGCAACGAGTATTCGACCGTAAACCGACCGAATGCCGTGTGGACATAACTCTGCGAATGCACGCCCTCGACCATCTTGTCGCCCGCGCCCGTAATGTCGAACATATATCGGTAGCGCATATCCGTGTAGGTATAGCCCGCCTTTGCTCCCAGTCGCACCTGCCCTGCAATCCTATCCCACGACAGCACCGCACGCAGGGTCGATTCGTCCTGCACGGCTCGCGTGAGCGAGTTGTCGCGGTAGTCGGTTGCGAGTTTCGGCACTCCGCGGCTCGAAAGCATATACCACACCGCCGCGCCGAAGCGGTTGCCGCTGCGCGAATTGTAGTAAGCCTCCTGCAAAATATGGAAATCGGAGTAGTCGCCGTTGCGGTTGCACTCGCGCGGATATTTGCGCCCCTCGATGCGCCCGTCCGCACCGAACGAGAGTTCGGGCAACTTCGAATAGTTCGTATAGTGGAAGTCGTTGCGCGACGACGAGTAGAGCAGGCGCGTCGAAACGCTCCACCGCTCACCGCCATACATCAGTCGCAGATATTCGTCTAAAGTTGAGTACGATGCCACGCCCTGCACATAGCGCAATCCGAAACCGCGCGTAGTTGTCGGTCTGTTGTCGAGCGTAACCGCTCCGCCCAATCCTCCCGACGCAACACCTACACTGCTCGCACCCGTGTAGAGGTTCGCATCGTCTATGAAATAGGAAGGGATAAGCGAGAAATCGACCATACCGAGCATAGGCGAGTTGAGCGGCATACCGTTCCACGCGACCTGCGTATGCGACGGCGCAGTTCCGCGCAACGAAATCGTCGCCATCGTTCCGCGCCCATACGATTTTATGAATGTATTGGCACTCTTCGACAGCACATCGCCCATCGACTGCGAGATGTTGTCGTGCAACACCAGCGTATCCAACCGCACACGTTGCACGCCTATATCTTTCAGCAACCGCTTGCCGCGCACCTCGACGCGCTCAATATCGACGCGTCGCGGCTCGTCCGTTGCCTCCTGCGCCCGCACCGCGAGCGGAGCGAGCAACAGCATAAGCCCAAACGATATGTTACGCGCCACCCCCATTGCCTACCGTGCATATTTGAAACAGAACGCACCGGGGATTATCCCCGCGCGGAACGTATCGAGCAACTCGCCCGCCGCCGAATAACGATAGACCACGCCCGCCTGCACATAGTCTATTGCATCTGCCACGAAAATCTCGCCCGAGCGCGGCTCGACCGACAACCCGTAGTATATTGTTCCGCGGCTCTCTATAATCGGACGCTCGGGCAGAGCCTCGGCATCTGCCTCCATCGCCCACACTCCGTCGTTCAGAAAGTAGAGCCGCCGACCCTGCGCATCGGTGCATAATTTCGCGGGCGCACTCCCTTGCGGCAGGGCAAATGTACGCTCCACACTCTGCGTGGCGGCATCTATTCGGCAGAGCGATGGTTGCGCATCGGCAACCAGCCCCCCATTCGACAGGCACCACACCTTGCCGTTGCAATCCGCCACAATCGAATCGGGTTGCTTGCCGACCGCTATCTCGCGCACCACCTCATCGGTGCGCGTGTCGATTACCAGCACCGTGTCGTCATACGACCAGCACGCGACGAACAGATAATCGCCCACCTGCACCATCTGCTCGGTCGAGGCGTGTCGCCCCGTCGCTATTTCGCCCGTCGTGGCAAGCGTCTGCGGATTGACAATCGTAATTTTTGCGGCATAGAGGTCGGTTATGTATGCCTTTTCGGCAGATGCGAAGTGGATATATCGCGGCGAAACCAACCCTCGGATAATTCCGCGCACCTCGAACGTGTCGGGATTCATCGAATAGACCACGCCCGAATTGTTCACCGCCACATACGCCACACCGCCGTATATTGTCATCGACTGCGCCACATCGCCCAACTTCGCGCCGTTTGCCCGCACGAATATATCGTTCAGGCACTCACCCGTCGCCGTGTCGTAATACGAGAGCGATGCGTTGCCGTACATAAAGTTGCCCTCGCACAGCACAAACACCCCCGTCGAGCCGCTCTTGTCGAACTGCTCCAACTTGGGCGCGCCATAGTCGATACACCCCGCAAGGAGCATCGCCAACCCGACGAGCAACGTATGTCGCCACCGCGCAATCATCTGTTTTTGATTCTGTTGTAATCCTTTACCGCCGTAACTTCCGTCGAACACTCACCCAGCCAACCGCTCTTGGTGTTCACTGCCGTCTGCACCTTCACAAAGCGCACGCTCGCGAGGTACACAGACTTACCGTCGGCGTCTATTGCATCTGCGATTTTGTGTAACGTGTAGGTCGAGCCTTCCGACAAACCGGCAACCGCTCCGCCCTCGACCGCGTCCGAGCCGAGATTATCGACATAGCCCCAATCGTATGGCGGATTGACCCAATAGGCATCTTTCGCGGGGTCGTCGGCATTCTTGTCGTAGTTGCGCGGAGCGAGCCGCGTGCCGCCGAGCGTATATTGCTCCGCCGCAATCCAAGTCGGATAGTAATAGTCCTGCTTGTGGTATTGCGCCAAGTAGTCGATTTCGCCACTCGCACCCGTATTATCGGTCCACCTTACCGCCCGACCCTTTTCGGTCGGACGGTAGTAGGTTACCTCGTAACCGCGCACCGTACCCTTCGCCGCGTAGTCAGCACCGCTGTCGCTACCCGCCAACTCGTACCATTCGTCGTCGGGCAGTCCGTTGCCGTTGCTGTCGCACATCACCCATACTACGCCCGGCTCGTTCGACTCGGCTCGCTGATTACCGCCGATGGCTATGTTCGCTCCGCCGTCGTTCGCTATGTCGTGGTCAAACCCTACGACCACATAACCGCCGAATCCGCCGAGCGAGAGCCACAGCCCCGCTTTGAGCCGTCGTTCGGCATACACTGCCGCCGAAGCCGCGTCCTGCACATAGTCGGTGTAGCCAGCCATGACCGTGTCGTTCACAAACTGCCCCGGTGCAGGCACAAATTCGTAAACGCGCTCGAAATCGGCATTCGCCCCCTCCGATGTGCCACCCTTCTTTATCACTTCGCCCTCGTTGCACGCAACGAGGGCCACTGCCGCCACCGCAGCCCAACCGAACTTTCTCATAACAATCCCTTTATACAGCACATGGGAGCGGCGCAGAACACCGTTCCCAATGCCTCGGGCTTGCGCCCGAACCCTAAACTACTTACTATTTCCTTTATAATAAAAGGTATCTTTTACTTCTCCTCCCTTGCAACGGTTACGTCGTCCAGTGCGAAGTATGCAGGGTGCGCAAAGTCGGTCGAATATACGCCCTTGTCATCGCCCTGCTGCACATCGAACTTCACGCGATTAATCTTGCCGAGACTCTTCAAATCCCACTTCGTCCAACCATTGATGGCAGCCTTGCCGTCTTTGTAGAGGTAGAACTCGGCAGTTGCCGCTTCGGACTCTTTTCCGCCTGCATCTAATGTGTAGCCCGTAGCAACGACCTTGATAAACTCCTTCTCGGTCAGTGCCTTTGCATAGCCGTTACCCTTCGTTGCCACAGCAAACGAGTAGGTCGTCAGGTTCACATACGCGCTTTCGATGTAAGCCGCATCGGTTGCAAAGTCGATTACAGGACGCGAATCGCCATACACACCCTTGTAGCCGTAGCAAACGATGCAGTTCTTGCCCGAGCGTGCGCCCGTGCCGTAAACGGTCAGTTGCTCCGTGTAGTTGGCATTTGCCGCATAGTCGGTGCTGTAATAGTTCGATACTGCGCAACCGCCTGCCGAGTAGTCGTGGCTCCACGAGCCGTTGTTGAGTGCGCTGCACAAATCCGAATCCTCGTCATACCAGCTGTACACTGTGCCACCTTCGCCGTAGAGCAAATCGCCACCATACTGCTTGCTATCTACCAGTGCGTCCCACTCTGCGCCCTCGAATGTGAGCGTCGTGCGCACCAAACCGTCGCCACCGTTGCCGTTGTCGTCTTTCGAACAGCCCACCGTAAGCAGAGCCAGCGCGAGAGCCAATGCCGAGTACAAAATCTTTTTCATAATCCTTCTATTTTTTAATTAAACATTTTTGTTCCGTCGTAAAATAAAGGGATTACCGCAAAGCACACAACAAAAGTGCGCACAACAGCGATGCACGAAAATCATCTTGGACTTCTTCCGAGAAAAAAAACTGTCTTGTCCGTCGATTCAACCCGTCCGCCGCAGGCATAAATCCCATCAATCGCAAGGCAGGTCTTCTGACTTATCCCTTCCGACGCCTTCCCGACCGCCTGCGCGGTCAGTGGCAAAGATTGTCGGAAACATTCGGCTCCGCCCGTTTTGCGGAGCGCGGGACTTACAGCAGCGAGGACTGTTCGGGACTTACACCCGATTCCCTTTTAATCGGCAGTGTGCGCGGCACTCTGCCAAACCTTTGCGAAACAAAGATATGCAATTTGCGACAAACGCGCAAATTTTTTCTTGCAGATTTTCTTTTACCCGCCGCTGCGCCTACCTCGCGCCGTATGTCGGCAACTCCTTGCGCGTCGAAGCGTCGAGCGAAAATGCAATAAAGACGAGTATGGTGAACGCCACGAGCGACGAGCCGCCGTAACTGATGAACGGCAACGGAATACCCATCACCGGCACGATGCCTATGGTCATACCGACATTCACGAGCGTGTGAAACAGCAGAATCGCCGCCACGCAGTAGCAATATACGCGCCCGAAACTCTCCTGCTGGCGGTCGCCCATACGCATCAACCGCATAATGAGCGCACCCATCAACAGCAGCACCACGACCGACCCGACAAAGCCCGTTTCTTCGCCTATCGTGCAGAATATGAAGTCGGTATGTTTCTCCGGCACGAAGTTGTAACGAATCTGCGTGCCTTGCAGATAGCCTTTGCCCAAAAACCCGCCCGAGCCTATGGCGATTTTCGACTGATTCACGTTGTAGTCCAAATGCCCCGGGTCGTTCACTATTCCCAGAAAACTCTTTATACGGTTTTGCTGGTGCTCGCGCAACACCGACTCGAATATGAAATTCGACGTCGGCAGGAACATCATCGACAGGAAAAATATCGCCGTCGAAACGTATATGTTGCGCAGATTGTTGCGATAGGCATACCACATCACCACCACGAGCGACAGCAACGTGGCAATGAGCAGACTTTTGTAGTAGTCGAATCCGTCGGGCAATACCACGTCGAGCACGCACTTAATCACGATGCTCGCCAGAAACAACCCTGCCACATATCGCACGCAGACCTTCCACCGCCCGTTCATCTTCGCCTCCGACAATACGAAAATCGCAATCAGCGCGACGAGCAACACCGTCGGCGAAACGAGAAACGAGATGATGAACAACGCCGCTATAAATAATATAGGTATGCAAATCCACTTGTTCAGCCCCTCGCGATAGAGTACGAAGAGGAACGACCCCAGCACGATGCCCGACCCCGTGTCGTTCTGCAACACGGTAATCGCCAACGGCACCAACAGCAACATCGCCACGCGGAACACATCGCCCGCCTTGTTGAGCGAGAACGAATAGTCGCTCATCATTCGCGCTGTCGCCAGCGCGATGGCGATTTTGGCAAACTCCATCGGTTGCACACGCACACCGCCGAACTCGAACCACGCCTTTGCGCCGTTCACCTCGCGCCCCAACGCGAGCGTCGCGATGAGGGCAACGATGCCGAGCGCGTAGGCGTAATATGCAAACTTGTGCCAGATACTGCTGTCGAGCAACAGCACGACCAGCCCCACGAACCACGCCACGCCGAGCCACATCGCCTGCTTCATATAGTTGTGCGACATTGCAAAGATGTTCTCCGCCGCATCGTCCCACGATGCCGACAGTATGGCGGCAAATCCGACCAACGTCAGAGCCGCATAGAGCAACACCGCACCCACATCTACTCCCGCGAAGACCGCTACCCTTCCGCTATTGCTTCTTCTTGCTGTCATACATCGAGTAGTAATTTATCTGCATATTCTTGACGTAATCGACCAACCACGGTCGCTTTACCTCGCCCGTCAGATACATCTCCTCCACGAGCGACGCAATCGGCACGGCTGCCGTAGCACCGAATCCCGCATGCTCCACATAAACGGCAATGGCTATGCGCGGATTGTTGCGCGGAGCGAACGAGATGAAGGTCGAGTGGTCGCGCCCGAGCGGATTCTGCGCCGTACCAGTCTTTCCGCACACGTCGTAACCCTCCAAATAGGCAGTCCGACCCGTACCATCGACATTCACGCCGCGCCACATACCCTCGACCATCGGTTCGAAGTACTTCGGCTCGACCTTTGTGTAGTGCTTCTCGTAGAATCGCGTGTCTATCGAATCCTGCCCCTCGATGCTGCGCACGATGTGCGGAATGTAGTAGTATCCGCGATTGGCTACCGTCGCCGCGAGGTTCGCCATCTGCAAAGGCGTGCAACCCAACTCGCCCTGCCCGATGGAGAGCGAGAGCACCGTCAGCGCGTTCCACGAACGGCGATAACGCTTGTCGTAGAACTCGCGCGTCGGCACATAACCCCTGCCCTCGCCGAAAAAGTCCGAGCCGAGGCGGTCGCCGAAACCGAAACTGCGCACATAGTCGTACCACACCTCGTAGGCATCTTTCACCGAGTGGTAACGTCTGTTTTCGAGTATGTTGCGGAAGACGTAGCAGAAATAGGCGTTGCACGAGGTCGCTATGGCGTAGTGCAACCCGAGCGGCGAGGCGTGCGAGTGGCAGCCGACGTGTATCTTGCCGTAGTTGTAGCCGTTGTGGCACGGATATACGTTGTGCGTCGTCAGCACACCCTCCTCCAAGCCGATAAGTCCGTTCACGAGTTTGAATGTCGAGCCCGGCGGATATTTCGACTTCACCGCGCGGTTAAAGAGCGGGTGGCGCGGGTGGCGCAGTTCACGCATATAGTTGTTGCCTCGCTCGCGTCCGACCAACTCGTCGGGGTCGAATGTCGGCGACGACGCCATCACGAGTATCTCGCCCGTCGCAGGCTCGATGGCAACCACCGCACCAACCTTGCCCGCCATCAGCTCCTCGGCAAACTGTTGCAGTTTGGCATCTATCGTGCAGACTATCGACCGCCCCGGCACGGCAGCCTTTATGACGGTGTCGCGCTCGCCGTCGCGTGCATATATATCGCGCAGAATCAATCCCTTCTCGCCTCGCAACACCTCCTCGTAGGCACTCTCTATACCATCGGTGCCTATGTAGTCGCCGACGCTGTAATAGTCGCTGTTGTCAACAACTTTCTGCGACACCTCGCCCACACTGCCGAGCAGGTTGCCGCCGATTTTGCGCGGATACTGACGCACCGTGCGCGAAATGGTGTACAATCCCTCCACACCCATCTCGTCGATTTGGAGTTTCTCCTCCGCCGACAGGTATTTTGCAATCTGCACTCCGACCCTCGGACGCGCCCGCGAGTTCCTGAACGCTTGACGCACCTTCGCCTCGCTCATACCCGTTATGCGGCACATACGCGCCGTGTCGAATCCCGATTTGGGCATATCGCGCCACACCGCCATCAGGTCGTAGCACTCCTTGCTCTGCACCAGATACTCGCCGTTGCGGTCGAACACCTCGCCGCGCGGCGGAAACTTCACCTCGCAACGCAGATAGTTGTTGCGCGCCATCTCGTCGTAGCGGTCGTCGAAAATTTGAATATACGCCAACCTCACGATGATGACGGCAAACACCATCACCACGACGCATCGCAGCACGAAAGCATTGTCCGATAGTCGTCCGTCAAACAAGCTCATAACTTTCGCGACAATTTAGGCGTGAATATGTAAATCAAAGGATATGCAATCGCAATCGACACTGCCGTACTGCACAGCCATCGCGCGAGGAAGAATCCGAAATTATGCACCGACAGCCACTCGAACCCGAAGAAGAGCAGCGTATGCATCACCATCATCGTAACCACATAGCGATGGAAACGGAAGTCGCCCAATCGCTCGGCACTCGGCACGCCCTCGATTTTCGCCAAGTTCGACAAATCGGCGAGGGCATACAATATCGGACGGCGCAACACCGCCACAGGCAGCGCGACCGCCACATTCAGTCCGTTCGTACCCATCGTAACGTCCATCAACGCACCGAGTGCCGCGCCGATGACGAGCATTACTATTTGCGGAGTTTCGAGCGGCATCATTATTATGCACACCGCATATATTACGGGTGCAACATACACGCTGACGGAGAGGTTGTTGAGCAGAAATATCTGCAACACCGCCACCACCGCGAAAAAGAGTATGTAAGCCGCTTTGCTGTTCATCGTTTTTTCTTTGTTTTCTGCGTTATCCCCCTCCCGCTTCGTTCTACTCTCCGCCCTTGGGTGCCGACTCCAACGCGCGCACTTCGTCGGCGGCACTGTTATTCACGAGCAACACATTGTGCAACCGCCCGATGTCGACAGCCAACCGCAGCCGCGCCTTGACAGTCGTTTGCGAAGAACCTTGCTCGATGCTCTCCACCGTACCTATCGTCAACCCTTGCGGGAAGTAGTGCGAGAAGCCCGTCGTAACGACCATATCGCCCTCCTTTATGTCGGCATATTTCGACACCTCGTCGAAATCGACCACCTGCGGGTCGCCTCCGCTCCAATGCACCGAGCCGGCATTGCCGTCCGAAAGCAGCGAGCCGCTGGCACGCATATCGGTATTGAGCAGCGTCATAGCCACCGAGTAGTTCTCCGAGCAGTTCACGACATACCCGACCACAAACCCCTCCGACGAGAGCACCGCCATATCGATGTTCACTCCGTCGTTGAAGCCCTTGTCGAGCGTCAGAAAATTCTGCGCACGATTTATCGAATTGGAGATGACCCCCGCGGCGATGTAGTTGTATTGGTGCATCTGCTCCGCAACGCTGTCCGCCCGCTCGGGCAACAACTCGCCGAGCATATCTATGCGGTTCTCCAATTCGGCAATCCGCGCATTCAGCCGTTCGTTCTCCTTGCGCAGCGAAAAATAGTAGCCCACATTGTCTATTGCATCGTAGATGCTGCCGAATATGCGGTTCGAGAGTACGAGCAGGCGCGCACGGGTGTAGGGTGTCGAACAAGCGTATGCGTGTATGGCGACAATCTCCAACACAATGAAAATTATCGCCACATACGTTTTTTTTATAAAGTAGAGCAGTCTGTACATTTAGCCGTCCCCTCTTGCGTATAAAAATCCGACCACATCGCGCTCCTATGCGCAATGCCGCACCTGCACACCCCGCGCTATCCGCGCATGAGGAACGACTGGAAGCGGTTGATATTCTTCAACGCCATATTCGTTCCGCGCACAATCGAGCGCAACGGGTCCTCGGCGATATGGAACTCGATGCCCGTCTTTTGCGACAGACGCGTATCCAAGCCCTTGATTAACGCACCGCCACCGGCAAGGTAAACGCCGTTGCGATATACGTCCGAATACAACTCCGGCGGCATCGTTTCCAACACCTTCATCAGTGCTTGGTCGAGTTTGACGAGCGACTTTTCGAGTGCATACGAAATCTCGTTGTAGTTGAGCGATACCGTCTGCGGCAAAGCCGTCATAATGCTCTGACCCGTAACCACGAAGTCCTCCGGCTCCTCGTCGAGGTGCGACATTGCCGAACCGATTTTGCACTTTATCTCCTCGGCAGTGCGTATGCCGATATGAATGTTGTGTTGCTGACGCACATAGTCCTTAATATCCTCCGTAAAGACATCGCCTGCGACATTGATTGATTGCGAGCAGACGATACCGCCGAGCGATATGCAGGCAATCTCCGACGTTCCGCCACCGATGTCGATAATCATATTTCCCTCCGGAGCCTCGACGTCCAATCCCGCACCCAGAGCCGCCGCCATAGGCTCGAATATCATCGTAACCTCGCGTGCGCCCGCATGCTCTGCCGAGTCGCGCACCGCACGGATTTCGACGTTCGTCGAACCCGACGGAATGCAAATCACCATTTTGAGCGACGGCGAGAATATCGAACCCGACGTCTTGATTTTGCTAATCATTCCGCGCAACATCAGCTCCGTTGCCGTAAAGTCGGCAATCACACCGTCTTTGAGCGGGCGGATTGTCCGTATGTTCGGATTGGTTCGTCCCTCCATCATTTTTGCCTCCTTGCCCACGGCGATGCACTTGTTGGACATAACGTCCAGTGCCACAATCGAAGGCTCGTCGGCAACGACCTTGTCGTTATGCACAATCAGCGTGTTGGCAGTTCCGAGGTCGATTGCCAACTCCTGCGTCAATGAAAATAGTCCCATAATTATAATTTTCTCTTAATTTCAAACACTTAACTTTGTGGCGGTCGGGGGTTCGACAGATTTCGCCACAATCTGCACAAAGGTAGGAAAAAGATAAATATCTTTTATTTTTTTGTGTAAAAATTTCACTAACTTTGACCGCCTTTCATAAGGTTTCGTTTCGAGGCGCAAAATGCAACAAAAGGAAACCGCACAGGCAGGAAAGTGCAACGAAAAGAAACCGACAAAGGCAACGAAAAGATACAAAACGAAAGCGAAATATCTAAAAAACAAACCGATAAAATCTATGAGAACAATCAAATTTGATGCCTCGAAATGCGGCATCGCAATCTCCGAAGAACATAAAAAAAGTGCAATAGAGGCGAACCGTCTGCTCCACGCAGGCACGGGCGCAGGCAACGATTTCTTGGGCTGGATAACGCTGCCATCGTCGATTGATGCGGCTCAATTAGAGGCAATTACGCGCCAAGCCGAGGCTCTGCGCGAGCGTGCCGAGGTAGTCATCTGCATCGGCATCGGCGGCTCCTATCTGGGCGCAAAGGCGGTACTCGACGCAATGAGTGATTCGTTCGAGTTGTTGCACACGACGCACAAGAATCCGATTGTGCTGTTCGCAGGTCAGAACATCTCGGAAGACTATATGGCAGAGCTACTTGCAGCTGTCAAGGAGCGTTCAATCGCCACCATTGTCATCTCGAAATCGGGTACTACCACCGAGCCTGCAATCGCCTTCCGCATCGTCAAGGAGGAGATTGAGCGTCGCTACGGCAAGGAGGAGGCGAAGCACCGCATCGTAGCCATCACCGACAAGGCTCGCGGTGCGCTTAAAACGCTGGCTACCAACGAGGGATACCCTACTTTCGTCATTCCCGACAACGTGGGTGGCCGCTACTCGGTACTCACACCCGTGGGTCTGTTGCCACTGGCTGTGGGCGGTGTCGATATTAAGGCACTGGTCGAGGGTGCGCAGGAGATGGAGCGTGCAACTGCCGAAGGCGTCGAGTTCGACGAGAACATCTCGGCACAATATGCTACCGTGCGCAACGCACTCTACCGCGCTGGCAAGAAGGTCGAAATACTCGGTTCGTATGAGCCTAAATTGCAGAATATCAATGAGTGGTGGAAGCAACTCTACGGCGAGAGCGAGGGCAAGGACGGCAAGGGCATCTTCCCTGCAAGCGTTACGCTGACTGCCGACCTCCACTCGATGGGGCAGTATATTCAGGACGGCGAGCGCACGCTGTTCGAAACGATTATCTCGGTAGCAAAACCTGCTCACGAGGTGCGCGTGCAGAGCGACGAGGCTAACCTCGACGGACTCAACTACCTCGCAGGCAAGCGTATGCACGAGATTAACAAGATGGCGGAACTCGGCGTATGTCTGGCGCACGTTGATGGCGGTGTGCCTAACTTGCGCGTGGAGATTCCGCAGATTGATGCTCACGCCATAGGCGCGCTCATCTACTTCTTCGAGAAGGCTTGCGGCATCAGCGGTTATCTGCTCGGTGTCAATCCGTTCAACCAGCCGGGAGTGGAGGCATACAAAAAGAATATGTTTGCCCTGCTCGAAAAGCCGGGCTACGAGGAGCAGACCAAAGCCATCAAGGCGCGTCTGTAACGCAACCTCAACAACAACAAACGAGCGCGGAATTTTATTGCAATTCCGCGCTCGTTTTGGTTGTTGTCCGTACGGCTCACGCCACACAAAGGGCGGGTGGGGTGAGCCTGTGCCGATGTGTTATCGCGCATCGCGCCACGACCTGCCGACGACAATCGGTGCGTGTGTAGGAGCGTAGGTCTGTGGGCGGTATATAGCCTTTGGAGCCTGCGATGCACTCTTACGGTTGATAGCGTCCCAAGTGGCGAACTCCTCGTAGTCGTACTCCCACGAAGCACCGTAAGCCAGCTTATGGATTCGGTAGTAGATAGCCTCGCGCGACGGAGCGTTGAAGCCGTCGGTATTGTGGCGCATGATGGAGTTGTCGGTAGGTCGCCATACGCCCGTCCAGTAGGTCAGACCACCCTCGAACACGCCCAAGCCGTCGTTGGCGTAGCGGGCATCGGAGAGGAAGTAGCTCCAACGCACGGCGGAAGGGTTGCTCGTGAAATCGACATTCTTCCACCAGCCCCAACTGTTCTGTTGCGACTGGGTCGAAGAGATTTCGTCGTCAGGCACTGCGCCCATATTCTCGTAGGAGTATTCGTCTGCCAACTTTGCAAAGCCGTGGCCGCAAGCCTCGTGGTGTAGCACCTGTGCAAACGCCTGCTCGTTGCTCTCCTTCGGGAAGTAGGAAACGGAGGTACCGCTACCGTAATCGTTGTAGTTTTCGGGGTGGTACATATAGCATGTTCCCGCATAGGCATCGGAGTTCATGGCGACAATCAGCATCGCCTCGTCCATATCAGCCTCCGAGAGAATATCGAGTGCGTAGTCGAACACCGCATTGTCGTTGCCGCCGACCTCGGTACCGCCTGCGAAGTAGCCGCCAAATGCCGAACCTCCATGCTCGTAGCCATCGGTTGCCGACACGACATTGACATAATAGACATTGAAGCAATCCTTGAACGACTTGTAAGGCTCTTCGGTGAAGAGGTTGTTGTACATATACTCCATATCGGCTTTGTAGGTGCCGTCGGCAATTTTGCGGTCGGAGTAGGCATCGCCCATCAGGACTATGTTGATACCCTTGCCCTTGGTGGCGGTTTGCAGTGTGCCTGTCGTGCCGTCCTGCGAGAAATCGGTCGAGATGTAGAAATCGGCATCTTTCAGGTCGGTATATTTGTAGCCCGTCAGGAACGCCTTATACGCCGACCAGCCAGCATTGTGTTGGTAGAGGTTCAACGACTGCGCAGGGACATATATTTTCAGTTTCGGGAAATCGGACATTTGGAAATCGGTATAAGATGGCGGCAACAGTGCGCGGCAATAGACCGATTCGAGGTTGGAGCTGCCATAGAAGAGATTGTAGCCGCTCAAATCTTGCAGACCCGCCGACAGCGTAACGCTCTTCAACGACGGACACCAAGCAAAGGCGTAGCCCTCGATAGTGGTAACCTGGTCGCCCATGGTTACCTCCTCGATAGCGGAGTCCTCTTGGAATGTGCCATATTTGATTCGGGTGATGTTGTCGGGAATATGGTACTTGGTCGGCATATTCTTGCGAGCGACAATCGGGCCGAAAGCGTTGTCGAAGACCATAGCGCGGTGGTCGTCGGAGGTATTGGGACCATAGACAGTCGCCAAATTGGTGCAACCCTCGAATGCCGATGCCTCAACGGAAATGACCGAGGCAGGAATGGTTACGCTCGTCAAGGCAGTTTGGTCGCGGAAGGCATAATTGTCGATACCGTTGATACCGTCGGGTATCGTATATTCGGTCAATCCGTATCCCGCAAAGGTGGAAACCCATATACCACGACCGCTGCCGACATCGCGAATAAGGCATCGGTGGTCGGAGGTGTGGAAAAGCTCGTTGCCGTAGAAGCCCTCGATAGACGAGCATTTAGAGAAGGCGTAGTTCCCCAATTTGGTCAAGGTCGAAGGCAGGGTTACGGTGCGCAATGCCGAGCAATCGACAAAGGCAATGGTATCAATAGAGGTAACGCCCTCGGAGATGGTGATTTTGGTAAGGTTGGAGCAACTATCGAATGCGTGAGTGGCAATCGAGGTAACGCCTTCGGGGGTGGTATATTCGGCTGGGCCCGCAGGGGCAAAGCGCGCGAGCGACCCGTTGGCAACAAGGCAACAGTTGTCAGCCGAGGCGAATTTGCCGTAGAACTTCGCCAGAGCCGTACAGTTGTTGAAGGTAAAAGGATTGACCGACTCGATACCCTGCGGGAGGGTGATGCTTTGCAGCGATGTGCAATCGGTGAATGCGTAGTCGGCAATCGATGTAATGCTGTCGGGGAGGGTGATGCTCGTAAGACCCCAACAACCCGCAAATGCAGCCTCGCCAATAGACTTAACGCCCTCGGGCAGGGTCATGCTCGTCATGTTGCGGGAATAGGCAAATGCCGAGTTGCCGATGGAGGTCAGCGGAGCGTCGAAGACGATTTTCCAAGTGTCGGTGAAGAAGTTGTAGGTATGCGACACAATGGCGGCATCGAGTTGGTCAGTATTCACGCGAATGGATTTGCCGTCGGAGGTGGTGTAGGAGATGACGGTTGCCACCTGTCGGTCGGAATTTTTGACCGGCACGATATGGTTGCGGGTGATGGCGACGGAGTGTTCGATGGATTTGGTATAACTCTCGCCGTCGGTCTTGACCTCGATGTCAATACCCTTGTCGAACACCTGCGGAAGGAGTGCGACATAGAAACTTGTAGGGAATTCGGAGAGTGCAACACCATCGCCGCAATCGAGCGTTACGGCGGTGGCGGCATCTTTATCGAGCGTGATGCTCAAATCGTTGCCTATGGTTGCGCCACCTGCCAGCGGTTCGCCGTTGCGACCGCGCAGTGTGATGCTCTTGATGGTGTAGTCGCCCGTGAATTGGAAGCAGAGCCAGCCGAAGATGTGTTTGAATGAGAGGTTGGCATCGCGACTCGTGGCGACCATAATGTTGCCGCCCTCACCGAACGAGAAGTCGGAGAAGGTTTGAGTGGCAGGGATTGTCGTGCGCACACCGTCGGAGGAGATGGTATTGGCGGCGTTGTAGGGGTACACTGCGACAACCTTATCGGTCGGCTCGCCCGCCGTGCCGCTCACCTTCGTAAGTTCGCCCACCGTGTCGCCCGTGTAGCCGTCGAATTGCCAGCACTCGTTACCCGTGGTCATATTGAAGACCGACACGCGGTCGCCCGATGTCCATACGGTTTTACCGCGGTCGAGTTGCACGCGCGAGAAGTCCTCGTCGGCAATGGCGACTTGGAATCGGTCGAACGGTCGGGAGAGAGCCAAATCCTTGGTCGTATCCTTCGAGCAGGCGGCAAACAGCGTTGCCACGGCTGCAAAGAGTAAAAGTTTCTTCATACTACCAGTCGATTTCGGGGTCGGTTACAGGATTTTCGAGACTTGCCTCAAAGCCACGCTCGATGCGCAGCGGCACAATGTGCACATCGGGCGCATTGTAGGTCGGGGTGAAGGGGTTTTTCATTATATGTATTCAGTGATTTAATTTCGCTACAAATATAGAGGAT
>JBNMLI010000004.1:0-18383 GCA_050874765.1 Alistipes sp. | reverse complement strand
TCGCCGACAAAGGCAAACACCACATAGTCGGTCAGGTTCTTCTCGTAAACCAGATAATCGAGTCTGCTTGCTGTCGAATCGCTCTTGATGAATGTCGTGTAGTAGTTGCCGGCTCTGATTTGACGCAACGGACAGATGTCGGCGGCAAGGTCGTCGAGGCGGTTGATGCGTTTGCCGTCGATGCCGTATCCGTCGAGAATCTTGCTCCACGTTTCGCCCGACTGAACGCTCCGTTTCTCCACCTCATATCCGTCGGCGTTTATTCCGAAAATGATATTTTCGGGTTGTTGCTCCTTCGATTTGTTGCACGAAGTGCAACCGCCCAACAGAGTTGCCGCATATACTATTGCGACTGTCGTAAACAATCTTTTCATAGTCTTGCCAATTTTGGTCGGGCAAAAAGCGCAAGGTCCTGTTTCGCTGCAAGCACTTTTACCCACATTTTGCAAATATACGAAAATTCTGCAAATATGTCTGCCAAAAGTGCCGATTTGATGAAATCGCGCATTTATATTTTGTCGATATATTTATTTTCCGTATCTTTGAGAAATTATGTTCGGCGATGAAGCAGTTACTCCTTAAAATAGCATCATTGATATATGGGGCGTGTATTCGTTTCCGGCACTTCTTGTTTGATGTCGGCATACTGTCAAGCACCGAATACGATATCCCGATTATCTGTGTCGGCAACATCACCGTCGGCGGTACCGGCAAAACCCCCGCTGTCGAGATGCTTGTCCGCCACTTCCTTAAAACCCGTCCCGTCGCTGTGCTTTCGCGTGGCTACGGGCGCAAGACAAAGGGCTATCGCGAGGTCGAAACCACCGATTCCTACCTTGCGGTCGGCGACGAACCGCTCCAAATCAAACGTAAGTTCCCCAAGGCGTTGGTCGTCGTTTGCGAAAAACGTACGGTCGCCATCGAGCAAATCCGTGCAACGCACCCCGAAATCGGTCTGATAATTATGGACGACGGCTTCCAGCATCGCTATGTCAAGCCGTTCCTCAATATCATTATGCTCGATTTCACCCGCCCGATACAGGACGACCATCTTCTGCCTTACGGTCAGTTGCGCGATACGGTCGATTCGCTCTATCGTGCGCACTATTTCCTCGTAACCAAGTGTCCCGACACTGTCGCACCGTCCGACCGCAGGGTTACAATGAAGGTGTTATCCAAAATGCCTTATCAGGAACTCTATTTTACCCGTCCCGTCATCAGCGGCATTCACCCCGTATTCGACGGTGTCGATGCACCTGCTCCCGTGGCAGGTTCGAAGGTGATTGCAATGTCGGGCATAGGCAACAACGAAGCGTTCGCCGACGGGCTTAAATCGCGTTACAATGTGGTCGATGTGCTCGATTTCGAGGACCACCACTCCTACCGTGTGGGCGATTTGAGGCGCATCACCTCGCTGCTGAAAAAGCACCCCGATGCTTCGATTGTAATGACCGAAAAAGATGCGGTCAAAATCTTCAACAGCACCAAGATTCCCGACGATACCCGCCGCCGAATGTTTTACGAGAGCATCGAGATGGCGTTTATCCATAATGATGCAGGCAAATTCATTTCAAGTATAGAAAACGAACTTAAAAAACGCAACAATGAAACATATATTAGAGGCTGTTGATTATCTTCACAGCGTTATCGGGGACTTTGCTCCCGAATTCGGAATTATTTTGGGCACCGGTTTGGGCGACTTTGCCGACAATATCGACGAGAAATTCTCGGTTGAGTACAAGGCGATTCCTCACTCGCCGATTTCCACGGTCGAGGGACACAAGGGTCGTATGATTTTCGGCGAAATCGCAGGTCGCCGTGTCGTTGCCATGCAGGGCCGCTTCCACTACTACGAGGGCTACACCATGCAGCAGGTAACCTTCCCCGTGCGTGTTATGGCACTGCTCGGCATCAAGTACCTCTTTGTTTCCAATGCGAGCGGCGGTGTGAACACATCGTTCCGCGTGGGCGATTTGATGGTCATCACCGACCATATCAACCTCCTGCCCAATCCGCTCATCGGTCCCAATATGGAGAAATTCGGTCCGCGCTTTCCCGATATGCACAACTGCTACGATAAGGCAATCATCGCCACGGCAACCGCTATCGCCGAGCAGGAGAATATCAAACTGCAATACGGTGTCTATGTCGGTACGACAGGTCCTTCGTTCGAAACGCAGGCGGAATACCGCTACTTCAAGGCTATCGGTGGCGATGCCGTCGGTATGTCCACCGTTCCCGAGGTTATCGTAGCCCGCCACATGAGCGTGCCGGTCTTCGGTATGTCGGTCATCACCAACTGCGGTTTGAGCGACGAGAAGGGCGACCACGAGGACGTGCAGCGTCAGGGCAAAAAGGCAGGCGAGCGTATGGCGAAACTGTTCGTAAAACTTATCGGACAACTCAAATAATATGGTAAACAAGGTGATTTTGGTCGGCAATGTGGGTGCCGACCCCGAGGTACGCTCACTGGAATCGGGCGTTAAAGTCGCACGTCTGCGCTTGGCAACTACCGAACGCATATTCGACCGCCAGAAAAACGAAACACGCGAACTGACCGAGTGGCACACCGTAACTCTGTGGCGCGGCTTGGCAGACGTGGTCGATAAGTATGTCCGCAAGGGCAGCCAACTCTATATCGAGGGCTCAATCCGCTCGCGCGAATGGACGGACAAGGATAACCAGAAACACTACGCAACGGAGATTGTCGCCAACGATATGAAGTTGCTCGGTCGCCGTTCCGACAATGCACCGCAGGGCGCGCAACCGCAGCAATCCCACCAACAGCCTGCTCCGCAACCGACACCTGCACCGCAGCCTGTTGCTGCACCGGAGGTTCCCGATAAGGACGCCGACGATATGCCGTTCTGATGGAGCGGTAGGGTAGTATAAACAACGATAGCCGACTTAATGCAAGTCGGCTATCGTCGTTTTATGCCATTGGCAACGGCTATTTGGCGGCTTCTGCGAATTTTGCAAAACGCCTTAAACCCTCGGCGAGCGTAGTGCGCGGGCATGCTATATTCCAGCGCATAAATCCTTCGCCCTCTGCGCCGTACATCGTCCCTGCATTGAGCCACAATCCGACTTCGGCAATTAGTCGCCGTTCGAGTTCCTCCGAGCGCAAGCCGAGCACGCGACAATCAACCCATACAAGATAGGTTCCTTCCAACGCCGTTACGGGAAATTCGGGCAGATGCTCGCGGAAGAACTCCCGCATATAGAGGTAGTTGGCGTGCAGATAGGCGATGAGTTGTTCGAGCCACTCTTCGCCCTCGTTGTAAGCCGCCTGCGTGGCAATTACGCCGAACGGATTGACATCGCACACCTCATTGTCGTTGATGGCGCGGTCGATTTTGGCGCGACGGTCGGCATCGGCGCAGACTATGTTGGCAATCTGCAACCCCGCGATATTGAATGCCTTGCTCGGCGATACGCAGGTAACCGAATGTTGCAGAAACTCCTCCGCGACGGAGGCAAACGGCGTGTAGCGATAGTCGGGATAGACCAACTCGCAGTGAATCTCATCTGCCACGACCGTAACGCCGTTGCGAATACATATTTCGCCGATGCGCAACAACTCTTCGCGTCGCCACACCCGCCCCGCAGGATTGTGAGGATTGCATAACAACATCACCTTCGCTTTCGGGTCGGCAGCCTTGCGCTCCAAATCGTCATAGTCAATCGTATATGTGTTGTCGGCGAAACGCAATGGCGACGACAAAATTTCGCACCCGTTGTTGCGAATCGACGAGAAGAAACAGTTATAGACGGGCGTCTGCACCAGCACCTTGTCGCCCGCCCGTGTCAGAGCCTTGATTACTGCCGAGATGGCAGGCACTACGCCCGAGGTGTAGATTATCCAGTCGCGCTTAATCGCCCAGCCGTGGCGACGCGCGAACCAATCGGTAACGGCGGTGTAGTAACTCTCGGGTACGCGGGTGTAACCGAATATGCCGTGTTCCACCCGACGGCGCAGAGCCTCGATGATGGCGGGAGCCGTGCGGAAATCCATATCCGCCACCCACATCGGCAGCACATTCTCGCCCGCGGCACTGTCCCACTTGTAGGAGTCGGTGCCTCGCCGCAGAATCGGTGTGTCGAAATCGTATTTCATATCCTTGTCTTAATTGGTTAAAATGTTTGCCCGCCACGAGTGGCGATTTTGCAGTCGGCAGGAGCCTTGATGTTCTCGTCTATGGTGATGGAGCCGATTCGGTCGGCAACGATGCTGCCCGACATCGGGTTCTTGATGTTGGTGATTGCTCCGCGAATATCGGCATGCACGGTGCTGTACTCGAACGCTCGGTCGCAATCCGCTCCGAACGTGCAGTTTTCGAGAACGAGGTCGTGAGCATAGCAGAGCGGTTGCTCGCCCGTGATGTGGCAGTTTACCAAACGCAAGCCCTTCGAGTGCCAACCGAGGTACTCGCCGTTGAGTTCCGAATCGTAAATCGTTACATTCTCCACTTCCCAAAAGGCGTCTTTCGTCGTGATTTTGGCATTGCGAATTTCTGCATTTTTCACATACTGAAACACATACTTGCTGTCGCTCTCCAAGCTGTCCACGCGAATGTCGCGGCTGAACATAAACGGATAGGTGCCTCCGTGCAGTGTTAGGTCCGTGATGCGTATGCCGTTGCAACGCCAAAAGACCTCGTCGGCATCGTTCATCGTAACGCGGGCGAGGTCGATTTCGCTCATCTCGCGAAACATCTTCGGCGCGTCGATTGTCGTGTCGGTCATCGTCAGGTGGTCGGAGTACCACAACGCCGAACGCCCGCCCACGTCGAAATAGCAACGGTCGATTTTGAAGCCGTGGACGTGCCAAAACGGATAGTTGCCCTCGAAACGACAGCCCACCGCCTCGATGTTGCTACACTCTTTTATTGCCGATTCGCCCGCGCGTATGATGACATTCTCCAATCGCAGGTCGTGCGACTCGAATAACGGACGCTCACCGCCGAACTCGGCATCTTTAATCAGTTTCATATCGTTTTGTTATTATCTCTGTTTTCGTACTGCAAAGGTACATAAAACCCGCAACTGCGGTGTAGATAAATTACAGAGAATATAACCCCGATTACATATAAAACGACACGAGCCGACCTCTGCAATGAAAGTCGGCTCGTGAGTGTGGCGCGTTCGCGCGCTACTTGATGCCCAAACTTTCGACCCAGTCGCTGACGGTCGATGCCGATGTGCCGTAGCCGAAACGGCGACCCGCCTTCCATTGCGCTTTCGGTGCGTAGGCGTGCAGGTCGGTGTCGCTCGACCCGAGCGGGCTCGACGCCGATGTGCAGAACGGCACTACAACCTTGCCCTCCAAATTGTGAGTTTCGAGGAACGTGTAGATGATGTTCGGAGCCATTCCCCACCAAATAGGGTAGCCGATGAAGACCACGTCGGCATCTGCCACCGCCTTGCACGTTTGTGCCAATGCAGGGCGAAGCGACGGATTGTTGTGTTCGCGACAGCAACGCGACGAGGGGTCGTTGTAGTTCAAATCCTCGTCCGTGTAAGGCTCGGCAGGCTCAATCGCCCAAAGGTCGGCATCGGTAGCCGCTGCAATTTTTTCGGCAACACCTTTTGTGGTTCCCGAGCAGGAGAAATAGACGACCGCAACCTTGTTGCCGTCGGGTGTCTGTGCGGGCGGAGTTGCAGGATTGCCATTGGCATCGCCGTTGTTCTTACTGCACGAGCAGGCACTCATAGCCAGTCCGAGCATCAATACAGATGATAATAGGATTCTCATAATGGTAAAGTTTTTTTAGTTAAGGTATTGTGTAAAAAAAATCGGTTGTTTGTACGCACGAACCACATATCAGCATTGCCACAAACAGCACTGCATAACGTTTCATATCTTTACTCTATAATTTATATTTCTTTACAATGTCGAACAACCCCATACGCGATTGCGCATTGGTGAAATCGACCACCACGCCGCGCCCGAGGTCGAGGCTGCGGATTGCCGCCATATCGTCCGCACTCAACTCGAAATCGAATATGTCGCGATTTTGCTCCATACGCTCCTTGTGCGTCGATTTAGGTATCACTATAACGCCGCGCTGTGCGAGATAGTGCAACGCCACCTGCGCCACGCTTTTATTGTATTTAGCGGCTATCTCCGACAATAGCGGATTGGTGAAAAATCCGTTTGCACCCTCTGCCAAAGGTCCCCAAGCCATTATGCGCGTGCCGTATGGCTTCATCACAGCCTCCATGTCGGTCTGCTGTTGGAATACGTTGGTTTCAATCTGATTGACGGCGGGCTTCACGTCCATATACTCGGCAATGTCCAAGAAACGCTCGTGATAGAAGTTGCTTACGCCGATTGCGCGCACCTTGCCATCGCGCAATGCCTTCTCCATGGCGCGGTAGGTGCCGTAGTAGTCGCCGAATGCCTGATGTATGAGCAATAGGTCTATATAGTCGGTCTGCAACTTACGCAACGACTCGTCGATGGAGCGTGCGGCACACTCCTCGCCCGAATTGCTCACCCAGACCTTTGTCGTCAGGAACAACTCGTCGCGTCGCAAACCGCTCTTGCGCCAAGCGTTGCCGACGCCCTCCTCGTTCATATATGCCTGCGCCGTGTCTATTGAACGATAGCCGACGCTCAACGCATCGCTCACGCATCGCTCGCACTCTGCGGGCGACACCTGAAACACACCATAGCCGACGAGCGGCATCTCGACACCATTGTTCAAAATAACTTTGCTATCCATAATTACACGGTTTTTAATGTTTCGTACTGCAAAATTATTCGGTTTTTTATGGTCGGCAGGTATACGCATTTTCGGAAATATAACCATAATTGCGGATTGTGCCGTGCGGCGTGTTTTTTGTCAAAATAAAAATTTACTTTTGTATCGGAAACAAAAACGAAAGTGTTATGAATGAGATAATCCAACTCGACAGCATCGATGCCTACAACAAACTCTACGGCTTCCCGACCCTTCACCCGCTCGTTGCGGTGGTCGATTTCACCAAGGCAAAACACGCCTACGAGCATGTGCGTATGAACTATGGGCTCTACGCCCTGTTTCTTAAAAACGGCGTAGGCTGTTCGATTCGCTACGGTCGTCAAAATTACGACTATCAGGAGGGCACAATCGTAAGTTTCGCTCCGGGACAATATATCGAAATCGAAAAACGACCTACCGATATGCAACCCGAGTGCTACGGCCTGCTCTTCCACCCCGACCTTATCGCGGGTACGACTTTGGGTGCGAAAATCGGTCGCTACACCTTCTTCGACTATTCGCAGAACGAGGCTCTGCACCTTTCGGAGCAGGAGCGTCAGATTTTCCTCGACTGTCTGAACAAAATCGAGTACGAACTCAACCACCCCGTGGATAAGCACAGCCGCGACCTGCTCTGCGCCCATATCGAGGTGATACTCGACTACTGCCTGCGTTTCTACGACCGCCAGTTCTGCACCCGCGCCAAAGTCAATAACGATACCCTTGCCCGCTTCGAGCAACTGCTCAACGGCTATTTCGCCGATTCGGAAATGGTTGTCAAAAATGGACTGCCGTCTGTCAAATACTTCGCCGACAAGGTCTGCCTCTCGTCGGGCTACTTCGGCGATTTGGTCAAGCGCGAAACGGGACGCACGGCGCAGGAGTATATCCAGCGCAAAATCATCGACATCTCGAAACACCGCCTGCTCGGCTCGTCGCAGAGCGTGGGCGAGGTCGCCTATTCGCTCGGCTTCCAATATCCGCAACACTTTATCCGCCTCTTCAAGCGCGAAGTCGGTTGCACCCCCGGCGAATTCCGCACGCTCAACTAATCGCCGCGCCTTCGACTGCGCCACTGACCGCCACAACAAAAAATCCACAGCAGAATTTCCCTGCTGTGGATTTTTTGCAATTATCTGCTTGTGACTACAATACGACCGACATCTCCGGCAGCGGCTTCTCGATATTGTTCGGGTCGCCCGCAATGCGCGACACGCACTTCACGTTAGGGTAGTCGAACCACTTGTCGTTCACCTGATACTCCGAGCAACATCTCTGCCTTACGACGAAATCGACGGTCGGATTCTCCAACGTTACCGTAAACTCCACTATCTTCTGCGCTGTGGTATATGCCATATTGTATGTGATGGTTTCACCGCTCAAACCGAGTGTTTCGGTCGAGGTCGGGAACGCAGGTACAGGCTTGAACTCCTCGCCGTCCTTGTACTCTATGAGCCAATACTTTGCGCCATATTTACCCGGGTTGTATGTGTAGATGATGTGCAACTTCGTTCCTTCGGCAAACTCCTCGCCCGTGGTGGTCGCGAATTGCCAATAGTCGCCCGCCATCGGTCCGCACATCTGTGGCTGACCGCCGTTGGAAACGTCCAAAATGCTCAATCCCGCACAGTCGCCCTTGTCGGCCCACTGCGTTTTGTCAATCTGCACATAACTGATTTTGCCCGAGCCCGCTTCGTTGGCATTGTAGTAGCCGCGCTCACCCGCTTCGAGGCTGTAACGATACACGCCGATTGCCTCCTGACCCGTCCAAGTCATTATGCACCCGTCGGCTTTTGCGCGTGCAGGCGAAAAGTACCACTTGGCAAGCACCCTCTTGCCCGCATCGTCGCCACCTTCGTCGGCAGGCTTTTGGAAATATGACAAATCGGTAACCGTATAAGGGTGCACGCAAGCCTCGTGCGCCGCCGTCTGACAAACCTTTGCAGTTTCGTCGGAGATTGTATCTGGGTGATACGGATTACCTACGACGCTCTTGCCAATAATCTTCTCAAACCATAGGCAACCTGCGGTATAACGCCCTGTCGAGTAGTTAAGATGCCACCCGTCGCGATTCAGATTGTCGCCGATGTACGAGGTGCGTGCATTCTGTATCGCGTCCATACTGTTCATAAAGAGCGCGAACTCGGGGTGTGCCTTCATCACCTGCTGTGTGGCGGCGACAATCATATCGTACATCACCTGTTGGTCGAAGCCGTAGTAACTGAATTTTGTTCCCGTATAGCCCTTCTGGGCTGCCCACGGAGCGTGATATACCATCTTTGCCTTCGGACACTGCCTCCTTACCGCATCGACAAGGTCGGTCAGTGCGGGCTCCATCGAGTGGGTGATGCCGTTGTAGGTCGTGTTGTAGAATCCGTGGTAACCAGCACCCTCCTGCACGCTGATGTAGTCCCACTGCTCGTCGGCAAGGGCTGTGGACATCTTCGTCTTCTCGACCTTGCTCATCGCACCGTTTACTATCTTGCGATAGCTGTACGCTGCCGCGTCCGATTCGGCATTGGCGGCGTGTTTGTCGAGCGGACAACCGCCGATGTAGAGGTTGCCGATGACGACCTCCTGATTCACACCGGCAAACAGCCCGTACAACTCCTGCTCTACGGCATCTGCCGAGAAGCTGTTGCCGATGGCAAGGATTCTGATGACCTGTGGCTCGGTCGGCTTCGGGTCTTCCGGCTCGGGCGTTGGGTCGGGTTGTTCGGTGCCGCCCGGGTTGGTGTTCTCCTCCGATGAGGGAGCGCACGAGCAGAGTACCGCAAGGAAGGTAAATGCTGCAAATAGTGTTTTAAGTTTCATAAAAAATTGTTTGTAAAGTTTTAGGTCGATGCTAAATTAGCAATTTTTTCCGAAACTTCATAACCCCGCCTCGCGTAATTTTGTCCATTTTCTGCCTGTTCCTGTAAGTATTAAAAACGAGCCGCAGCAGGGTAGTCCCCGCTGCGGCTCGTTCGTTTGTTCCTGTGTCGGTCTATTTGTGGCTGTCCACTCTGTGCGGATACGCCTCCAACGCCTTTCCGAGTATTTTTATGGCGCGTTTGAGCTCGTGCTTCTCCAAGACGTATGCTATGCGCACCTCGTTGTGCCCAAGCCCATTCTCCGAGTAGAAGCCCGATGCGGGAGCCATCATAACCGTTTCGCCTTCGTAGTTAAACTCATTAAGGCACCACTCGCAGAAACGGTCGCTGTCGTCAATCGGCAACCGCGCCACCGTGTAGAATGCACCCATCGGAATCGGCGAATATACGCCGTGCAACTTGTTGAGCTCGTCAATCAGACAGTTGCGCCGTTCGATGTACTCCTCGTATGTGTGAATGGCATACGAGCGCGGACAGTCCAACGAAGCCTCCGCCACAATCTGACCCAGCAGCGGCGGACTCAATCGCGCCTGACAGAACTTCACCACCGCATTGCGCAGCGTCTTGTTCTTCGTGATGAGCGCACCGATGCGGATTCCGCATTCCGAGTAACGCTTCGATACCGAATCAATCAGCACGACGTTCTCCTCGATGCCCTCCAAGTGGCACGCCGAAATATATGGCGACCCCGTATAGATGAACTCGCGATAGACCTCGTCCGAGAATAGGAACAGGTCGTATTTCTTCACCAAATCGCGTATGCGGTTCATCTCCTTGCGGGTGTAGAGATAACCCGTAGGGTTGTTCGGGTTGCAGATGAGTATGCCGCGCGTGCGCTCGTTTATCAACTCCTCGAATCGCTCTATCGACGGCAACGCAAAGCCCTCCTCGATGGTCGAGGTTATCGGACGTATCTTCGCACCTGCCGATATGGCGAACGCCATATAGTTTGCGTATGCAGGCTCGGGTACGATAATCTCATCGCCCGGATTCAGACACGACATAAAGGCGAACAATACCGCCTCCGAACCGCCTGCGGTTATGATGATGTCGTCGGCGGTCAGCTTGATTTGGTATTGGTCGTAGTAGCCGACCAACTTCTCGCGCAACGAACGAAAACCGTCGCTCGGGCTGTATTCGAGTATCTTGCGGTCGATGTGTTTGAGCGCGTCCAATCCGACCTGCGGCGTCTCTATGTCGGGCTGACCGATGTTGAGGTGATAGACCTTTATACCTCTGCTCTTGGCTGCCTCCGCCAACGGCGCAAGTCGTCGGATAGGGGATTCGGGCATCAATACGGCCCGTTCGGAAATTTTCGGCATACCTGTTTTTATTTATCGAGTTCCTCGAATCGCGAGTTCTTGCTCTTGTACTCGGGAACAACCTCTTTCATCTTCTTGACAAGGTCGATTATCTGCACATTCAGTGCCAAATCGCGCAACTGCTCCACAGCCGCTTTTGCATCATTGTAGTCGTACTCGCGCACGATGGCAATTCGTATTTTCTCGTGGTCGGTCTTGGTGGTGTTCTCCTCGTTGCTGAGCACCTCCTCATAGAGTTTCTCACCCGGGCGCAATCCCGTGAACTCAATCTTGATGTCCTTGCCGACCTTGAATCCTGCTAATTCAATCATTCTCCGTGCCAAATCGACAATCTTGACCGACTTGCCCATATCGAACACGAATATCTGATTGCCGACACTCATCGTCGCCGCCTCCATCACCAAACGGCAAGCCTCCGGAATGGTCATAAAGAATCGCGTGATGTCCGGGTGGGTTACCGTTACGGGACCGCCCTTCATTATCTGTTCGCGGAAACGCGGAATCACCGAGCCGTTCGAGCCGAGTACGTTACCGAATCGCGTGGTTACGAACTTGGTCTTCACCTCGCCCTTGCACTCCACTTTTCCGTCGCTGATTGCCTTGCCGAGCGACTGCACATATATCTCTGCCAGACGCTTCGAGCAACCCATGACGTTCGTCGGATTGACCGCTTTGTCGGTCGAAATCATCACCATCATCTCCGTGCCGTACTCTACGCACAATTCGGCTATGTTGCGCGTACCGATGACATTGACATATACCGCCTCGCACGGATTCTCCTCCATCAGCGGCACATGCTTGTACGCCGCCGCGTGAAATACCACCTGCGGACGATGCTTTTCGAAGGCGAAGCGCAGACGCTGCTCTTGTCTGACGTCGCCTATGATTGGTACAATAGGCACATCGCGGAATCGCTCCTCCAACTCCAACCGTATGTTGTGCATCGGCGTTTCGGCATTGTCGAACATAACGAGTTTGCCCACACCGAACGAAGCCAACTGTCGGCACAACTCCGAACCTATCGAGCCTGCCGCACCCGTTACCATAATCGTCTTGCCCTTGAAGTTGGCAACAATCTCGTCTATCGAAATTTTTATCTCGTCGCGTCCGAGCAAATCCTCGATTTTGATTTCGCGAATGGACGACTGCATAACCTTACCATCGATTATTTCATCGATTGGCGGAGCAATCAGTGTCTGTATTTTCAGAGCCGAGCATATTTTTACCAATTTCTCACGTTCGGCACGCAACGTTTCGTAGTTCGGGAAGAGTATCGCCTGCACTCCGTTTTTGCTTACCAACTGCTTGATGTCCTTTTTGTTGGCAAAGCAAAATACCGTCAGTCCCGAGAGTTTGTTGCCGCCAATCTTATGCGCATTGCCCTCCTTTAAGAATCCGACAACCTTGTAGTGTGGCGAATTGAGCAGTCGCGCACGCAGAGCGGTCGATTTGTCGTCCGTACCGTATATGAATATGTTCTTGCGCTTTGCGTTCGACACCATAGCCTGTTTGAGCGATTCATACACCATAATCATCGCTATTCTGACTACCACCAGCCCGCAATAGAATATCAGCGCATCAAGCAATATCAGTATTGTCGCCGCTTTGAGTGGCAACAGCGCGAATGCGACAATCGCCGCACCGAACAACAGTTCCTTCAAGAGCGAGGCAACCACCAATCGCCACATATCGGCAAGCATCGCGTGGCGTATGATTATGCGATGCGTCTTGACCAACAGTATCGTTACCAAGGTCGCCACGGTCGAAAGTGCCAACAGTATCAGGTACATCTTCGCCGAGAAGAGTTCCGATAACTGCTCGTTGTCTGTCAGTGCGTCTATGCAAACAAACGATAGCGAAAATGCCACGACCGCGACCGCAATATCTATACATGCGATAATCCACGATTGCACATACTGCTCGAAAGCATACTTCTGAATTACTTGTCTTAAATTTATCATATTTTGATTTGGTGGTTTCTCCTTCCCGTTTTTTATAAATCGAATTACTGTATCTTTCCTTCTTCGTCTATGTTTATATGGACGCACTCTATTCCGACCCGCTGCAAGAGTTCCAACCCCTCCTCCTTGCGGTATTGCTCGCAATAGACCACGCGCCTGATACCCGCCTGAATGATGAGTTTGGCGCACTCGATGCAAGGCGAAGCCGTTATGTAGAGCGTCGCCCCGTCGCAGTTGTTGGCACTCTTCGCCACTTTGGTGATGGCGTTCGCCTCGGCGTGCAGAACGTAGGGCTTCGTCTGCCCCATATCGTCCTCGCAAATGTTCTCGAAGCCCGACGGTGTGCCGTTGTAGCCGTCCGAGATTATCATCTTGTCCTTGACAATCAACGCCCCGACCTGCCGACGCACGCAATACGAGTTTTCCGCCCAAATGCGCGCCATTTTCAGATAGCGAATGTCCAACTTCCGCTGTTTCTCCTCTGCGTATGCTCCCATGACCGACAGCCTCCTGCTCTGTTACAATCCCTTGCCGTGGCAATTCTTGTACTTCTTGCCACTGCCGCACGGACATGGGTCGTTGCGCCCGATTTTCTTATCGACGTGCATAGGCGCAGGCTTGCTCTTCTCCGCCTGTCCTGCCGCCGCAGCAGCCGCCATGCGCGAAGCCTGCAACTTGTTCACATCGACCTTCGCCTTCTGCTGACGCTCGCGCTGAATAGCCTCGGCATTCTGCTCCTTTACGGGAATGTATGCCTTGTTGAGTATCGCCAACACGTTGCGATTGACCTGTTCGAGCATCTTCGAGAAGAGGTTGTATGACTCGAACTTGTAGATGAGCAACGGGTCCTTCTGCTCGTAAGAGGCGTTCTGCACGCTCTGGCGCAGGTCGTCCATCTCGCGCAGATGCTCTCTCCACGCATCGTCGATTGTGGTGAACATCACCACTTTCGAAAATGCCTTGTAGATTTCCGCTCCGTCGCTCTCCTTGCAACGTTGCAGATTGACAGGTATGTTGTAGCCCAAGTGTCCGTTCGTGAGCGGGAAGTATATGTTGCCCTCCATCTGGTCTTTGCGGTCTTCGTATATGCGTTGCATAACGGGACGCACCGTGTCTGCCACAGCCTTGGCATGACGCTGATAGACAGTCTGCAAATCCTTGACAATCAACTCTACTCTCTCGTCGTGCTTTGCCTTGTTGTAGGTTGCCTCGTCGAACGACGGCTGGGTGCCGACCTCGCGAATCAGCTCAAACGAGAACTCCTCGAACGTGTCGCCCTCGTGTTCGCCGACGAATACCTCGGCGTAGTCATACATTATATTATTAAGGTCAATCTCGATTCGCTCGCCATAGAGTGCGTGGCGACGGCGCGTGTAAATCACCTCGCGCTGCGAGTTCATCACATCGTCGTATTCGAGCAGACGCTTTCGTATGCCGAAGTTGTTCTCCTCGACCTTGCGCTGCGCACGCTCCACAGCCTTCGACATCATGCGCGACTGGATAGCCTCGCCCTCCTCGATGCCCATGCGGTCCATCATCGACGCTATGCGCTCCGAGCCGAACAGACGCATCAAATCGTCCTCGAACGACACGAAGAACTGCGACGAACCCGGGTCGCCCTGACGACCCGCACGACCGCGCAACTGTCTATCGACACGACGGCTCTCGTGGCGTTCGGTACCGATAATTGCCAAACCGCCTGCCTTCTTGACCTCGTCCGTCAGTTTAATATCCGTACCACGACCCGCCATGTTGGTGGCAATCGTAACCTGCGCAGGGCGACCGGCCTCGGCAACAATCTGTGCCTCCAACTGGTGCTGCTTGGCGTTGAGTACGTTGTGCTTGATGCCGCGCAGTTTGAGCATACGGCTCAACAACTCCGAAATCTCGACCGATGTCGTACCGACCAATACAGGGCGACCTTGCGCTACCAATCGCGTAATCTCCTCGATTACGGCATTGTACTTCTCTCGCTTGGTCTTGTAGATGATGTCGTCCTTGTCCTCGCGAATGACGGGGCGGTTGGTCGGAATGATGACAACGTCCAACTTGTAGATGTTCCAGAACTCCGAAGCCTCCGTTTCGGCGGTACCCGTCATACCTGCCAACTTGTGGTACATACGGAAGTAGTTCTGCAACGTGATAGTCGCAAAGGTCTGCGTTGCCGCCTCGACCTTCACGCGCTCCTTCGCCTCGATGGCCTGATGCAATCCGTCCGAGTAGCGGCGACCGTCCAATATACGACCCGTCTGCTCATCGACGATTTTCACCTTGTTGTCCATCACCACATACTCCACATCTTTCTCGAACATGGCGTAGGCTTTGAGCAACTGAATGACCGTATGCACGCGCTCCGACTTGACGGAGTAGTCGTTGATGAGTTCGTCCTTCTTCTGCGCCTTCTCCTCCAACGAGAGATTCTCCTTTTCGAGTTCGGCAATCTCCGAGCCGATGTCGGGCAACACGAAGAATCCGTCCTCGTCGAAGTAACGCGACAGTACATCGTGGCCCTTGTCGGTCAGCTCCACCGAGTTGAGCTTCTCGTCGATGACGAAGAACAGCTCGTCCGTAATCTCGGGCATACGGCGGTTGTTGTCCGCCATGTAGATGTTCTCGGTCTTCTGCATCTGCACCTTCATTCCCTGCTCCGAGAGGAACTTGATGAGCGGCTTGTACTTCGGCAGACCCTTGTACGCTCTGTACATCAGTATGCCCGCCTGCTCCATCTTGCCCTCGGCAGCCAAGCGACGCGCCTCGGCCACGAGATTCGTTACGAAATCGCGCTGCAAGCCGTAGAGATGCTCTATGGCAGGGCGATACTGCTCGAACATCTGGTCGTCGCCCTTCGGCACGGGACCCGAGATGATGAGCGGCGTACGCGCATCGTCAATCAACACCGAATCAACCTCATCGACAATCGCAAAGTGGTGCTTGCGCTGTACCAAATCGTTCGGCGACGAAGCCATATTGTCGCGCAAGTAGTCGAAGCCGTATTCGTTGTTGGTACCGAAAGTGATGTCCGCCATATATGCCTTGCGACGAGCCTCCGAATTGGGCTGGTGCATATCGATGCAATCGACCGACAATCCGTGGAACTCGTACATAGGTCCCATCCACTCCGAGTCGCGTCGTGCGAGGTAATCGTTCACCGTTACCATGTGTACGCCCTTGCCTGCCAGCGCATTGAGGAACACGGGCAGCGTCGCTACCAGCGTTTTACCCTCACCCGTTGCCATCTCGGCAATTTTGCCCTTGTGCAACACCACACCGCCGAACAACTGTACATCGTAGTGTACCATATCCCACTTGATGTCGTTGCCGCCCGCAGTCCAGTGCGTCGCATAAATCGCCTTGTCGCCGTCGATGGTAACAAAGTCCTTCGTAGCCGCCAGATTGCGGTCGAACTCCGTCGCCGTAACCTCGACCGTCTCATTCTCGGCAAAGCGGCGGGCAGTATCCTTCATTATGGCGAACGCCTCGGGCAGAATCTCGTCGAGTACCTTCTCGATTTTGTCGTCGATGCGCTTTACGGTGTTATCGACGTCCTTCGAGATTTTCTCCTTCTCGTCGATGGAGAGGTTGCCGTCGTCGAGTTTCGCCTTCTGCTCTGCAATGTGCGCTTCGTCGTCGGCTATGAAATCCGCTATTTTCTTGCGCAATGCCGCACTGCGCGCACGCAGTTCGTCGTTCGACAGAGCCTTTATCGACGGATATATCTCTTTGATTTTAACGATGTAAGGCTCTACTTCCTTGCGGTCTTTGTCCGCTTTCGAGCCGAATACGAGTTTGATTAAACCGGTAAGTATGTCCATAGGAAAACTTGTTTTTGCTTTTAATTGCGCCAAAGATACGTATTTCTGCGCTAAAAACCAACTGTTTCCACCACATACGGCAAATAATCTCAACCCGTGCGGGTGTGTTTTTCTATCAATCCGACTGCCCGTTAGGCGAATAGTTGTCGCTAATATGATTGGTTTCACAATGTGCGGGTGATTTTTGTCGATTCAGAAAAATGTTTTTATATTTGTAAGCACAAAAACCCAAAAACCCGACCATGAATTAACAAACAAATAACCAAAATATCACTCTCTATGAAAAAATTTCTGTTTTTTGTTGTTGCCATATTCGCCGCATTGGTTATGACCTCATGCGGCAAGGACGATACCGCCGACAACCCCGGTACGGGCGGAGCGGACGACCGCGATTTCGACCAACTTCCGGTACTGCCCGACCCGACCGATGCCTGTTCGGGTATGGACGACGAGGTATTTAAGTCCTACTGCATCGGACTGTTCGACGAAGACAGGGACGGCAAACTCTCACCCGAAGAGTGCGCAAAAGTACGACGGATTGCATACAAAGGTGATGATATTTCCTCATTTGGCGGAATAGAACAATTTACCAATCTCGACACTTTTGTGTGTACCGGCAATACGAAAGTCAAGACAATCGAACTGCGTTACAACAAGAAAATCACCGCCATTCCAATAGATGCATTCAGCGATTGCACATCTCTTAAAAGCGTCGCTCTTCCCGATGGCGTTACCGGCATTGGAGATTATGCGTTTCGGAATTGCACATCACTTGCGAGCGTATTGGTTGGCAATGGTCTCCAATCGCTCGGTAAGTTGGTATTTAGCGGTTGCGCTTCGCTGAAAAACATTGCCCTTCCTGCCGGCATTACGGAAATCCCAGCCGATACATTCCGCGGTTGCAATTCTTTGACAAGCATCACAATGGGTAAAGATGTTACCTCGATTGGCAAATCTGCGTTTTACGATTGCTCCGCTCTGACCAACATCTCTCTGCCGGGCAGTGTTACCTCGATTGGCAAGTCGGCATTTTATGGTTGCGCTTCGCTGAAAAGTATCGCTCTTCCTGCCGGCATTACTAAAATCCCAGCCGATACATTCCGCGGTTGCACCTCTTTGACAAGCGTTACAATGGGCAAAGATGTTGCCTCGATTGGCGATTATGCGTTTTACGGCTGCACCTCTCTGAAAAGCATCTCTCTGTCGAGCGGTCTTACATCGATTGGCTATGGCGTATTTTACGACTGTGCCTCACTTACGAGCATTGCCATTCCCGACGGCGTTACATCAATCGACGGTACCACATTCTGCGGTTGCACCGCTTTGTCCGACATCACAATCGGCAAAGGCGTTACCTCGATTGGCAGTTCTGTATTTCGCGGTTGTACCGCTCTGAAAAGCATCTCCCTTCCGAGTGGTCTTACCTCGATTGGCTTCTCGGCATTTGAGGATTGCTCCGCCCTGCGCAGCATAACGTTGCCCGACGGCGTTACGAAAATCGACGACAGCCTATTCTTCGGTTGCACCGCTTTGTCCGACATCACAATTGGCAAAGGCGTTACCACGATTGCACAGTACGCATTTCGCGATTGCACTTCCCTGAAAAGCATCTCCCTTCCGAGTGGTGTTACCACGATTGGTAGCACTGCATTTCAAGGTTGCTCCGCCC
>JBNMLI010000003.1:0-19858 GCA_050874765.1 Alistipes sp. | reverse complement strand
TTATGTCGTAAACCGTATTCTGCGCGCTGCAATTCACAACCGCCGAATCGGGCTTGCCTATATATTTTCCGTTTGGTCCGAGATATTTTGCCGCAGGGTCGTACTCCACGCCGAGTTTGTCGAGCAGCGGCTCGACATCGACTTGGTGCATCTGCATACCCAACTCCCACGGGTCGTAGCCGAGCACCAAGCCCGCCATCTCCTCGTAGGTCAGCACGGGAATGCCGCAACCGTTTGCGCCGTAGGTCGTACCGTCCATCTCGGCAATGGCATATTGCCACTTGTCGAGGAACATTGCGCAACCCGGGCAGTTGCAGACGATGAAATCGGGGTGGTAGGGAGCCATACTCTCCAACTTTTTGTGCGAGTTTGCTATCGAATAGCCGCGGTTTGCCTGCACAAGGTAGTTGCGGAAGCCGAAGCCGCAACAGTGGCGACGCTCGGGATAATCGACCACCTCGCCACCCCACGACTCAATCATTCCCGCCAAAACGTATGGGAACTCCGAGCCGCCGATACCCTTCGACGGGAAAAGTTTGGCGTAATGGCAACCGATATGTTCGACCACGCGCAGAGGCTCGCCCGTCTTCACGTTCACCAGCGGGCGCGTCATCTTGCGGGCGATTTGGTCGCGGAAGTGGAACACGATGTCCGAAGTGTGGGCAAGGTTCTTCGGCTTGACGAACTCGCGCCCCGTAGCCTTGCGCAGATATTCGCGCGTGCGCTCCTCCGTTTCGGGAAACTCCTCCCAAGTGGCGAGGATTTCGGTGTAGATGCCGAACGAGGTTATGCACGAGGCAACCAAATTCTCGTAGCCAGCCTCGTTCATGAGCGAAAACTGACGCGCCACGACCGTCATGATGGTTTCGAGCGGAACGATGTCCGAATGGTAGCCGATACCGGTGCAGGAGGTGTGGGCGGGGTCGTCGAATATATCCTTGCCCAGCTCATCGCGCATTATGCGCAAGAAAGCCTTTTCGCTGCCGGGGAAAAAGTTTTGGCGTATGCAACTGCGGGCATAGTAGTAGCGGTCGTCCGCAATGGTTTTCTGATATTCTGTCCAATTACTTCGTTTCATACGTTACTGCTCCTCCTGTGTGTTGGTTGTGTAGGTGTTCATCACATATTCGTCCGTCGCGCCGTCGTAACCCATCTCGCGAGCCTTGCGCTCCGAGAAGCGTTCGATGTCGTCGAACATAGCCTTGCCGCCGCTCACCTCGAATATGCGGTGCAACTCTTCGAGCGACTGCTCGTCGATTTTGCGCAGTGCGCCTGCGCCCGCCGTGCGATAGACGGGTGTAAATCGCGAATATACCTCCTCGTCGTGGTCGTAAATCCAACGCCAGACGGTACCCTGTTCGGGGTGGAGTTCGGGCGCGACGAGTTTAGGCACGATGCAGTAGCCCGTGCGCATAATGTTCTCGCCGATAACACGTTTGAGCGCAATCTGCTGTCGGCCCTTTTCGCTCTCGACAAAGAGACCCAACTTCTGCGACAGCGTGCGCAGACCCTGAATGATATAGCCCGGAGTATTGCCGCGCGGACAGCGCGGACGGCACGACATACACTGCCCGCAAAACCATATCGCGTCGCCACGCAACAGCTCCTCGATAGCCTCGTCGTCGCGCGACTGCACGGCACAGACTATCTGGCGCGGGTCGTAGTTATAGAACTCTGCCGCAGGACAGACACCCGTGCATACTCCGCAGTTCATGCAGGCGTTAAGCCCCTCGCGGACACGGATATCCTCCATCAGCATATCGAAATATTTGCCCATAAAAACAGATAACTTTGCTTGCGCAAAGTTATCGTAAACAGCAGAATATGTTGTAGGTATAAATACCTATTTTCTTTCGTAGTCCACGAACGAGAACGGAGCATCGAACGCCTCGCCTCGCCCGAAATCCTCGCGACGCACCTCACGCCACTCGGCGGAATTTATCGGCGGGAACAACGTATCGCCCGCATAGTCGCGGTGCACCTCGGTGATGTAGAGGCGGTCGGCAACGGGCAGAGCCTGCGCATAGATTTGCGCACCGCCGATTACGAAAATCTCCTCATCGGGGGCGAACAGAGCCTGTGCCTGCTCCAACGAGTGAACCACACGGCACCCCTCAATCTCAATCTCCTGACGCGACACGACTACGTTCTCGCGCCCCGGCAGCGGACGGCCTATCGATTCGAACGTCTTGCGCCCCATCACTATCGGGTGGCCCATCGTCGTATGCTTGAAGTGGAGCATATCCTCGCGAATATGCCACAGCAACGCGTTGTGGTCGCCGATTACGCCGTTGTCGGCTATTGCAACTATTATGCTTATCATACCCGCAAACTACGCTAAATTGATATCGAGTCGCAATGCGATGCCCAATGCGTCGGCAATACGAATAAACGAGGAGAGTTGCAAATCGGTTTCGCCACGCTCTATACGATTGATATAGGTACGCTCGCGACCGATGCGCTCCGCCAACTCCTTTTGTGTCAATCCCAACTCCTTGCGACGCTCGCGAAGCACCTCGCCGTAATACCACGCACGAGCCTTTGCATCGAACTCGGCTCGCTCGGGCGACCCCTTCGCGCCGACCTCGCGTGCAAGCACGTCGTCGGCATTGACAAAGCCGTTTTGCTTCGAGAAATCCATCTTGCGGAGTTTCTGCAACTCCTCTGCCGTCAATCTGTTATTCATATTCTTCATAGCAATTTCCTTAAAATGTTTACCGCCCGAGTAATCTCTCTATCGTAGTCCTTGGTACTCTTCTTCACAAAGCCGTTAAGCACGACAATGGTCGATGCCAAATTGATATTGTCGTTATCGGCGGCAAACAGAATCACCCGCACCTCGTTATCGACCGTTATACGCAATTCGTAGAAATCGGTATTGGTCAGTTTCTTGACAAACTTGGTCGGTATGGGCTGTATCGTTTCAAGCAGAGCGACCGCATAGCGCAATTTATCGCGGGTGCGAGGCGCAGATTGCTCTACGAATTCGACATAATCGGGCGAGAATATCACCTCTCTCTTCATTCGCAAATTTATTTTCGCACAAAAGTAACTAATTCGTTTCTTTTGTGCAAATTTTACGTCATTAAATCTTTTAGTTTGCGAACAAATTTTGTTTTTGCTCGTAATTTGTCGTAATTTTGCAAAAACAAAAAAGAAGCAAAACACTATGGAATTCGAAGGTAAAGTTTTACAGATATTCTCCGCGCGTAGCGGAGATTCCAAGACGACGGGCAACCGCTGGACAAGTCAGGACGTACTGTTCGAGGTGATGCCGCAATCGCAATATCCGCGCAAAATCCTCGTATCGTTCTTCAACAAAGAGGAGGAGGTGAAGCGTCTTGCGGAGGGTGCGGTTTACACGGTATCCATCGATGTGAACGCCCGCGAGTACAACGGTCGCTGGTACAACGACATTCGCGCTTGGCGCGTTCAGCCGAAGCAGGAGGGTCAGGCACAACCTGCCGCACCTTCATATTCGGCACCTGCCACTCCGACAGCACCTGCGGGCAACGTTGCTCCAATGCCGACCGAGCAGGATTATACGGGCAGCAGCAGTGCAACTGCCTCGTCGGAGGTCGATGACCTGCCGTTCTAATAGGCTCGCCCGACACAGACACAGAAACGCCCTGCATACCGCAATGGTTGCAGGGCGTTCTTGTTTTATTTATCGCGTTTGCGCTATTTGCCCAAGCGCAGGAACACATTTACGGGATAGTGGTCGGACGGCAGGCGCACTTGGCGTTGCTCCGACTTGACATCTTTCGGCGCATCGGTATTCGCAGCCGCGGCACCGCTCTCGTCGCTCCAATAGTGGTAGGTCAATATGCCGTAACGTTCCACGTCTATATTGTTCGACACCCATATATGGTCGATTCGGCGCGTGGTGTAGTTGGTCGGCTTGAAACTGTTGAATGTACCCGTCGGTGCAAAGCGGAACTCAGCAACCTCGTAGGAGTCCTTCAAGAATCCGCAATCGGCAAATATGCGGAAAATCTCGTTATCCTGCGCGACATTGAAATCGCCCGTCAGTATAACGTTCGCGTCCTTGCCGCAGCACTCTTTGATATGGTTCACAATCAGCCGCGCGCTCTCGCGACGAGCCTCCGTGCCCTTGTGGTCCATGTGCAGGTTGAAGAACCAGAACTTGCGGTGCAGCACCTTATCCTTGAACACGCCCCAACTGCAAATGCGCGGGTACTTCGCGTCCCAACCCTTCGACGGGTGGTCGGGCGTTTCCGACAGCCAGAACGTACCGCTGTCGAGCAACTTGAATCGCTCCTTCTTGTAGAAAATCGGACTGAACTCGCCTTTGCGGTTGCCGTCGTCGCGACCGACACCTATATAATCATAATCGCCCAAGCGGGCAAGCATATCGGTCAGTTGTTCGTAGCGCACCTCCTGCGCTCCGAAGATGTCGAAGTCGCTGAACCGTATCACATCGCAGAGGCAATCGACGCGCTGTGTCCAGCCGTCGCCGTGTTCGTAATCCTTGGGGGTGTGGGTACGCACATTGTAACTCGCCACATTTAGCGTCTGTGCGCACAGCGTTGCGGTCGCAAACACGAGGGCAACCAGCATCATAATTCGTTTCATAGTAGTTGTTCGGTATGTATAAATATATTTTCAAATGGTAACTCCACATGCGGCGGCTCGGCGAAGATACCGAAAACGGCAGACCCCGACCCCGACATCGAGGCGTACTCGGCACCGCAGTCGTAGAGGTATTGTTTTAGTTGCGCGATGAGCGGGTGGGCGGCAAAGACGTGCGGTTCAAAGTCGTTCTTCACGCACTCGCGCCACTGTTCGACGGGGCGTTGCAGAGCCTCGGCAAGAGGCAGTGCGGGTATTGCAGGTCGCACACCGCCGTATGCCTCGCGCGTCGAAACGCCCTCGGCCGGCTTTAATATGACAAGGTATTTCCCGCCGAGCGGAAGAGCGATGGGTGAGAGTATTTCGCCACGACCGCAGCACAGTTGCGGAGTGTTGCGGACAAAAAACGGAGTATCGCTACCCAGCGACGCGGCAAGTTCTATAAGTTGCGGCTCGGACAATCCGAGGGAGAACACACGATTCAACAGCACAAGGGTCGTCGTCGCGTCGCTCGACCCGCCACCCAAGCCCGCGCCGAACGGGATTCGCTTATCGAGCCGTATCTCCGCACCGCCTATGCCCATACGCTCCTGCATAAGCCGATAGGCACGCACGCAGAGGTTCTGCTCGTCGGCGCAATCGACCGCAATGCCGTTCTGCACAAAGCGCAACCCGCACTCGCACGGCACGACCTCGATTTCGTCGTACAGTTCGCGCACGGGATACATAACGGTCGCGATGTCATGGTAGCCGTCCGTACGACGGCGCAGAACATCAAGACCGATATTGATTTTACACCCCGCCTTTGCTCTCATTTCGGGCGCAGTGATTATATCGATTTTGCAGGAGCCGCGCCGTCGGCGGTCGCGCCATCGCCACTCGGCGTAACGACGACCGGCTTGTTTACCGTCGGGCGTTTGTTCACGATGCTATCGACGATGAATTTGGTAAATCCGCGCCAAGGCAATCTGCCGAAATACTCCTTATAGTGGAGTTCGACCGTCTTACCGCCCTGCAACATCAGTTCGCGGGCAAGAGCCTCGTTCTCGACCGAAAACTCGAACTCGTAGGACTGAATCGAGCCTGCCGCCTGCGAGCGGATACCCGACTGAATCAGTTTGCCCTCGTAGGTCTTGAAGACCACGCCCTTGTGGACGACATAGTTGAGTTCGCCGCTCTTAACGCCCTCGCCGAAGACGAAATAGAAGCGGAAATAGACGAATACCAACAGACCGACAACGATGACGACTGCTGCGATGTTCCAAAACTTTTTCATATCGTTTTTGTGTTTTACGAGTACAAAGGTACTAAAATTATCCGTTTATCGGTTACGGTGCGTTACAAACCGCGAGAAAAACCGCCAAATCTCTGTTTCGACACAAATATAACCATTTGTCCGCAAAAAGACGCAATCGGCTGCGACAAATGTTCTCCCGTCCAATCGGTCGCTTGCGAAAAAGTGCTATCTTTGCAAATATGGCAAGTCAAACGAACATACCTGCCGAGCGACACCCGCTCGCACCGTTTCTGCCCGAGGGCGCACGCATACTGCTGCTCGGCAGCTTTCCGCCCAAGCACGAGCGGTGGTCGATGGAGTTTTTCTACCCCAATTTCAACAACGATATGTGGCGCATAATGGGGTTGTTGTTCTACGGCGAGCGCGACCACTTTGTCGCCGTGGGCGAAAAGCGGTTCGACCGCGAACGCGTGGAGGCTTTTTGTCGTGAGCGAGGCATAGCGATTTTCGACACGGCAACCGTCGTGCGACGACTCAAAGACAACGCCTCCGACGCATTTTTGGAGGTGGTCGAACCTACCGACATTGCCTCGTTGCTACGCCGACTGCCCCACTGCCGAGCCATTGTCGCCACAGGGCAGAAGGCTGCCGAAACACTCGCCGCGCAGGCGGGGTGCGCACTGCCCAAGCCGTGCGAAAAGCGGGCTGTCGAAATCGACGGCAGGCAGATGCGCCTCTACCGTATGCCCTCCTCGTCGCGAGCCTATCCGCTTGCGCTTGCCCGCAAAGCCGATGCCTACCGCACCATGTTCAAGGCAGAGGGTATGCTGTAACGCAGTACCGCACACCTGTTTACGCGACTCGACAATCCGAATCTCACAAAAATCGACTGGATTTTCATAAGAAAACCGAGAAAAATACGCGCAAAAACCGTACCTTTGTGCCGTCCGAAATCTCAAACCGAAAATCATGAAACAGAAAGAAACGGCACCCATCTACGACGCGCGTACGCTGGGAGTGCCTCGTATGACATTGCTCGGCGTGCAGCACGTCTTCGCAATGTTCGGCGCAACCGTCATCGTACCGCTCATCACAGGGCTCGACGTATCCACAACGTTGCTTTTTGCCGGCATCGGCACACTCGTTTTCCACCTTATAACCAAGCGTTGCGTCCCTGCATTTCTGGGTTCGAGTTTCGCATTTCTAGGCGGCTACGCCTCGGTCAAGCAGATGGGCGCGGCGCAGGGATTGAGCGAAGCATTGTCGCTCGACTACGCCTGCGTGGGTGTCATCTGCGCGGGCATACTCTACTTCATTATGGCAGGATTGATAAAGGCATACGGCGTAAAACGCATTTTGCGTTTCTTCCCGCCGATTGTTACGGGACCAATCGTCATCGCCATCGGTCTGACGCTCGCAGGCTCCGCCATAAGCAACTGCCAAACCAACTGGGTGTTGGCAATCATAGCCATACTTACGACCATCTGCGCATCGATTTACGGACGCGGCATCGTGCGCATCGTTCCGATTCTGCTCGGCGTGGTCGTATCGTACATAGTTGCCGCGTGCCTCGGCGAAATAGACTTTTCGCCGCTCGCCGAAGCGGAATGGTTCGGCTTCCCCGTAAGCCTCGACCGCACGCCGTTTGCCATCGTCGGAGACTACGACCGAACGTTGCTCATCTCGTCCATAATAGCCATAGCCCCGATAGCCATAGCGACCATCATGGAACACATCGGCGATATGTGCGCCATAACCTCCACCGTCGGCAAGGATTTTCTGGGTAATCCCGGTTTGCACCGCACCCTTACGGGCGACGGCGTGGCTACGATTATCGCCGCGCTCTTCGGCGCACCCGCCAACACGACCTACGGCGAGAATACGGGCGTACTGAACATCACCCGCGTATTCGACCCGAGCGTAATCCGCCTTGCCGCACTCTTTGCCATAGTACTGGCTATGTGTCCGAAATTTTCGTGTCTGATTTCGCTGATGCCCGCAGCCACTATCGGCGGTATCAGTCTGATTCTCTACGGAATGATTAGTTCGGTCGGTGTGCGCAACCTCATCGAGGAGCGTGTCGATTTCACGCTCGCGCGCAACGTCTTCATCGCGACGATGATTTTCGCGCTGTCGGTCGGCGTAAAGTATGGAGCAGGCGACGACATAGCCATCGGTCCGCTCCACTTCTCGGGACTTGCGCTGGCAGCCTTTGTCGGCATCGCGCTCAATGCCATTCTGCCCGAGAGCGAACAACCTGAAAAATAGGCGCAAAGCCTATTCGGCGGCAGGAGCTTCCGACATATCCGTATATTCGTTACCCTCGTCCGTAATGACGAACGACCGTTCGCCCGTATTGTATTTGTTGCGATAGACGAACAGCCCGTTCACACACCCGCGCACACGATTGTTGCGCACCTCGACAGCCCCGTGCGTGAAGATGTTGTTGCGCTCGTAACCGTCGATAATAAGTATGCCCGTATATGCGCCCTCGACCGTATTGTCCTCGATAACCGAGCCGTAGGCGAAGCCCTCGAACACCCCCACGCCCGATGTGCCGCCACGGCGAATGTGCGAGTAGTAATAATTTGTCGTAAGCGGCAACGTACAGACGACTTTGTTGCCACGGATTACGGTATTGCGACCGCCCGACACCACTCCCTGCGCCGAACCGACGACAGTATTATTTTCGAGCCGACAGCCTATGCACCCTTGTTGCACAATCACCCCTGCCCACAGGTCGCCACGCGCCGAGCAGTTGCGCACGAAGCAATCGACGGAGGGAATCCACCCGCTCGTAGATGAGATATTGAAGGCGTGCGTCGAAAAGTCGCACGAGCAGCCGTCGAATCCGCACTCCGTGCCTGCAAGAATGCGATACATATTATAACGCGCATACGCCTTGAAACCTATCTTCGTCAGTGGCTGCATACGCTCGGCAACCTCCGTCGCTGTTTCGACGGCACAACCGCGACACACGACCCTCTGCGACCAATCCACCGCAAAGGCGTTGTACCGCTCCGCCAACCCCGAAACGTAGATGCGCACATTCTCCGCCACGCAATCCTCCGCATAGCGGAAATGTACGCCGTAACGCGCCGTGCTGTCGCAAGCAATGGTCAAATCGCGCAACACCACGCCCCGTACCATATCGACACGACGGACGGTCGTGCCGTTGCGCCGAACTTTATACTCCGGCAAAATGGTTTCGTGCCGATTGTCCTTGCGGTAGAACGGGAAGCGCGTCTTCGTGGCGGTGCGGATTGTGTTGCTACCGATTTTGCTGATAGTCAGGAATTCGCCGAACGGCACGCATTTCTTGTACGTCCGTCCCAAGCACCACTCCCAACCGCAATCCTCCAACATCATCGAATTGCGCTGACCCACTATCACGACCTCGTCGCCCACCGCCAAGCCGTCGGTCGAGGCGAGGCAGATGCGGTCGGAGAAGTCGGCAACGTCCCGTCGCAGAGCGATTTCCATACCGACCGTGCCGACGACCGAGAACATCTCGCCCGAGAGTTGGCGCAACACGCTTCCCTCACTCTCGCCCACAATGGTCTTACCGCTCGGCACCCTTACCGCCGAACAGCGGTATTCGCCCGCCGGCACGACGACCGTATCGCCCGCACGCAACGCCGCCTCGAAAGCCTTGCACCAATCGCCATTCTCGCACAACGCAGCAAAATCAGTCAGCACAACACGCTGTGCCATAGTCGCTTCCGCACCTAGCAGAACAGCAATCGCCAAGACCGAACGCACAATAAACCTTACCATAAGCCCGTAATTTTTCTGAAAGTTACTCGTTTTTTGCATAATCAGCAAAAAACCGAAAAAAATATACACGCTTGTACTCCGTCGGTACATAACCGCAACCCTCGGCACAACCCTACCCCCACAAAAAGCGGCATCGGGCGTTCGCCCGATGCCCCGACCAAAATACCAACTTGCGCAAAGCCTAATTTGCAAAGACAAGGCCTTCGCTCGTGCCGTCGTCCTTACCTATGGCAAGCGACGAGAAGTTGGCAGCCGTCAGCACCGTGCCGTTCACACTGCCACCGACACCTACTCCGCTTACCGTCTTCTTGTTCCAGCCGACAACACCGCCCGCATAGAGCGCGCACTCAATGTTGCCAGTACTCTTACCGCCCGAAACAACGCCCGTTTGGTTGATGCCGACAACACCACCCGCCGCAAGTGCGGCAGATGTTCCCTCTGCCGAAGCCTTCACGCTACCCGAATTGACATTGCCCGAGATTGTACCTGCGCCGCTGTAAATCTGACCCAGAATACCGCCCGCGTATGCCGCAGCACCCGACTGCGCGTTGTGCATCGACACGGCACCCGTGTTGGTGTTATCCTTGATATTGCCGAGTTTAATCATACCGACAATACCGCCCGCACCGACCGATGCGTTCGACGTATGGATATTCGCCGTAACGCGTCCGCTGTTGGCGCAGCCGCTTGTCTGAATGGTTGCATCGGTACCGTCGTAGAAACCGACAATTCCGCCCGCAGCCTGCCAGTTGGTGGTTGTCGCGCCCATTTCGATAATCACATCGCCCGTATTCTCGCAATCGGTAATCGTGCTGGTGTTGTGCGTACCGACAATACCGCCGATACGGCTCACCTGCAACTTGGTCGATTTCACCGTCGCGTTGTTCGTGCAACCCACGATTTTCGTCTGCCGGTAGTTCTGACCGCACACTCCGCCTATCGAGGTATAGCCTCCGCCTTTGGCATTTGCCTGCTCGAAATTGACAGTGCCCTCGTTCGTGCAACCATCAATCGTCGCTCCGCCTTGGCTCACGCCGAAGATACCGCCGATGAAGCAGTTGCCGTTCATATTGGAGTGCACTGCGCCGCTGTTGGTGCAGTTGCGCACGACAAGCGTAGGACACGAATTCTCGCAACTGCCGACAACACCGCCCACATTGTGGTTTGCCGACGCGCTCGCGTTGTTGAAGAATACCTCGCCCTCGTTCGTGCAATCCTCCATCGTAACATTCAATGCAGTCTTGATAACCAGACCGACCACACCGCCAATCGCGCAATCCTTCACGCCGAGCGTCGTCTTTACCGCACCGTGGTTGTGGCAGTCGTTGATGGCGATTTGCGCATCGGCATTGCTCGACCCATCGATAACGCCCGCAACGCCGCCCGTGTAGCTGATTGCACCCGACGCAGCGATATTCTGCACCGCGCCATAGTTGTGGCAACCGCGGAGCGACGAGTTGTAGGCACTGCCGCACAGACCGCCGATGCGCGATTTGCACTTTGCATCGGCAGTGGTCGTTACAGGCACAAATGTCTTTACGTTGTTGAGCTCGCCGCCATTTACCTGTGCCACGGCACCCGCATAGCACCAAGTCGTAACATCGGCGTTGTATTTCATCTCAATCGCACTCGTGCCATCATACGTTGCTCCGTCCTTCGAGCCGAGTACCACGTTGCGCAACGTACCGCGAATCACGCCGAACAAGCCCGCATAACGCTCGGTCTGTGCAACGCGAATATCGGAGATGCGGTGATTGTTGCCCTCGAACACGCCCTTGAAGTTGGCAATCGGCGTCCACGGCTCGTATGCTGCCAGCGAGATGTCGCCATTCAGCACCACGATGCCCTCGTCGTTGCAGAAGCCCGCACCGACAGGATACGACTCCGTATCGCCGTTCACCGCATCGGCAAATGCCTTCATATCCTCCGCCGTCGTGATGCCGTTGCGGTGTCCCGCCATGATGTCGGCAAGCGGCTGATAGACGTGCTTGTGCGCGGTCGTCAAATCGACTCTCTTTGCCTCGGCACTCCAAATGACGCGACGGAAATTCTCGCGACCGCCGTTATAGAGTTTTACGACCGCACCACCGGCATACGCACCGTCCGTGCCTTCGCCACCGAAGCATGCCGCGCCGACAACTGCCTGCACGCATTTGCTGCCGTTAAAGTTCTTGGCAGCGGCGAAGTTCACGCGAATCTCGCCCGTTGTCTGCGTTGCAGCGGCAACATCTACGTTGCCCGTTGCAGCATCGATTCGCGCACCCGTGATGGTCGTATATCCCGACACATTCGCGCCCTTGGCAGGAGCGAGCGATAGCGCGTCGGCATTCCAGTCGGCGGAAGACTTCACCTCGAACTCCACGACCGAAGCGAGCGGACTCATCGTCAGCACGATTTTACCCTCCGCATACTGCGCCGAAGCATTGTAGGCATAGAGCGGCAACTTGTTCGAGAGCGCACCCTCCGTCTGCTCGGCAGCAATGTCGAACGTCGCGCTCTTCGCCTCGGCATCGACTGCCGATACGTTGTAGAACGCCGCCACGCTCTGCGTGCCGTCGATTGTCTTGATTGCGTTGTCGGCATCTTTCGGCGCAAAGGTCGATGTACGCCCTGCCGTCTTTGCCACATAAATGTATGGTTTACCGTCGTATGCGATGGTTATCTCGTCGCCAACCTCCCACATCATAAGACTCGCCGCGCCGTCGTTATCGACCGCCACGCGCGTTGCGTCGCCCACGGTTGCCTCGACAGCCACACCGCCATAGAGGTTAATCTCGTTATCCTTCTGCGAATCGGGGTTCAACTCCGATGTCGAATCCTTCGAGCAGCCCGCCAGCACTGCGGCTATGGCTGCAAAATAAAACAATCTCTTCATAATCACAATCGTTTTACTACTCCTCATCGCGTTTGTCGAAATCGAGGTCGTCGAAATCGGTCGAACCTGCAAAACCGCGTTCTATCGTGCATTTGCACTCTGCCAACACGGGTGCGGAATATGCTCCGCTCTGCTTTTTAAGTTTCATATTCATTTTAGGTTTTGTTTTTGGTTGCATTTTTTAACGTTTGCCCATACGGCGGAGCAGGCGGCTCGGGTAGTTCGTGCAAATAGCCTTCATATTCTCCGACTGTGCGATATAGTAGTCCATCACTGCCTCCGTGTCGGTATTGAAGACGCTGAACGCCACGCCCGCACCCGTAAACTCCTTGATGGTGTGCGTACCCTTGTTGATACCGTCGTTCATATACTCGATGGAGAGGTTCGCCCACTTGTAGCCACGCATCGTGTACTCTTTGACATCGCGATTTGCCATCCAGCCGATATTGATGCCCGCGTTGTTCGCCGCCGAGAACGATGCGTCCATCACGGTCTGATTGCCCGTGCAGATAAACTCGACGAAATTCTGCGCACCCTTTGCCTCGATGATTTCGCATGCCCGCGTGCATGCGGCAATCGGGTACTGCGTCAGCGTCGAAGGTTTGGTGATGTTCTTTATATCGAGCCACAGGCGCGTAGAGTATGCCGTGCCGTCAGCCTTTTTCGACATCACCTTGTCGATGAACTCTTCGAGCGAAGGCAACTCCTCGCCGTTGGTGAGTTTGCCCGCCTTGCGCAACTCGGCAAGCGTAGCCTCCCACGGGTGCAGACCGTTGATGCGGCAATCCGAATCGGCATGAGCGACGACCACATTGTTGTCCTTTGTCCAATAGATGTCGCACTCCGAAGCGTAGCAACCCATTTCCATCGTATAGAGCAACGATGCCACCGAGTTGTCGGGCTGACCGCACTCGCTCGCGCCACCACGGTGCGCCACCACGATGTTGTCGCACTCGGCAGGCGCATCGGAAGGACCCGTAGGCTGGTCGGGCGGCGTGATTTTGCTCCAATCGGGTTGTGCGGGCCAACTATCCTTGCTGCACGAAACGCAGGCAACGCCCAAAATCAAAATTGCAATTATCGCTAATTTCTTAATCATTTTCGTATGGTTTTGCTTGATGCCGCCGCGCCACCCGCAAGTGGCGCAACAGCGTCAAAAGGTTTATTTTTTGTAGTTCTTTACGCAACGGAACGGAGCGATTGTCTGACCGTTATCGAGATTTACCATCTCGACTGCCGTTGTGGCATTATTACTGATAATCACGTTGATACGGAACACCGCCGACTTCGAGTAGAAGAGCGGAACCCACGTCTGCGCACGCACGCCGTAGCACTGGTAACCCTGCGTCATATAACGCCAACCGAGCGGATAGTAGTCGAATCCAAAATCGTCCGCACCGTCCGAGATGGCAGTACCCGTCCAATACTTGGTATTGCGCAACCATGCGCCGAAGTTACCGAGTCCGCGAGCCGATACAGGCGTATCGTTCGTGCCGAGCGTACCCGTAGCGGTGGTCAGTTGCTTGTAGGTTACTTGGTCTTCCTGTACAGGGAACGTATGACCCGCCGACGCTTGGCTTGCCGCGTAGGCTATGTCGAGCCAGTCGGCAGCGTTGGCAACGTGCCAGCCGTAAGGGCAGATACCCTGAACCTGCATCTTCAACGTCGGGTGCGCCTGCTCGTCGGCGGCATTGTCGCCCGAGAAGGTATCTGCGCCCTTGTGGTTGATGTACTCTATGGTGTAGCTGTCGCCCAGCGCATCGACGATGGTCTTGCCCTCCAACCACTCGGCAGGCAACTCCTCGTAGCGGGCGAAGCCGATACCTGCGGTAGCCTTACCCGTCAGTATCTCCGACATTGCATATATACGGCCGTGTTCGTTCGAGCCGACCAGTTGTCCGCCGATTTCCGTACACTCCTTCGCCATATCAAGCACAGGGTCATTCCAAGCCGAAGGGAACGATGCAGCAGCATAGCCGCCCGTACCCTTTGCACCCACGCCCGTAGCGGACGGAATCATCGGTGCACCGAGTTTAGGCGTCGTCGAGCCGCCGTCCCAGCGCAGGAACTCTACCATCCACGTCTTCATCGAGCCGTCGCGAGCGACGAACTGTTTGGTCTTGTACGAAGCGACCTCGCTGTCGGGCAGGCAGTTTTCAGTTGTAACACGCGCCCAAGCCCATGTGCGCTCGTTCATATTCACCGTCAGCGTGCGCAGACCGTCGATGTCGATTTCCGGCCCCGCAGGCAATGCCGTCGCCTCGTCGGCTATCTCTGCAATCGTGCCGTCGGCAGCGAGTGCATAGTAAGGATACGACAGTACGCGCGAATCGCGATTGAGCAGAATCGGGTTCTTGCCGCCATCTGCCGTCATAAAGTATGTCGCGCCTGTATAGATGCCCGTGTCGCGCTTGGTCAGTTGCAGAGCGTTCTCTATCGGCAGACCCTTGCACGATGCGCCATAGATAAAGTAGTACTCATCGGCAGCCAGCTGTACGACAGGGATTGCGACCGAAGCCACGCTCGTAGCCTCCGTACCCACCGTAATGGTGAACGTAGCCTTGCGCGTATGCTCCTTATCGGTCCACTTATCGGCAGTCAGCGTTACGCGACCCGCCTCATCGGCACTCCACGAGAGCCAATCCGCACTGCCCTCGCCATACTCAACGGCGAACGAGTAGGCATCGCCCATATTCGTAGTGTAGGCAATCTCCTCCGAGCCGCCCACAGCCGCGAACTCGACATTTCGGGTTTCGGTAGCAACTGCCGCATCTGCCTTCTCGCCTGCCTGCGAGAATACGAACGGGACGACGGTGCCGTCCGCCACGCGGATTTCGACCGTGAACTTACGTCTGTATTCGGTGTTGGGCTGTACCCGAACATCGATACCCGCCTCCTGCACCGTGTGGATTTTACCCGAGTGCGCCTCCTTGAATGTGGAGGTTACGGTGGTCTTGCTTACGGTAGCCCAATCCACCTGCTCGGCAATGGCAGCGTCCCAACTGCTTTCGCCCGCCTTGTGGTTGCCCTTGACGACGGTAACCACTCCGACGAAACCCTCTTCGCCCGACAATGTTGTGCCGTTTGCGGCAAAATTCTCCGGCTCGGGCGACAATCCGACACGGGTAGTGGAATCGAATGCGTCCGTACCGTCCTTGATACACGACGATGCCGCCACGACAAGCACCGCGAGCAACACGGATTTGAAATATGTTATTGTTCTCATTTTACGTTAGTTGTTTAGTTTTTGAAATTAAAAAAAACTTAAATCCGCAACATCTGCCACTAACTCCACCCTTCGGTTTGGGTCAGTTTGTTGTTTTTGTTACGAGCCGACGCGGTGATAGGCCACAACAGAATGTTCTTGTTCAGAGCCTGTTTCTCGCGCAGTGCAGGGTTGTAGTCCCAGATTTTGTCGAGACGGATTAACGCCCACCATATCACGCCCTCGGCAGGGAATTCGAGGAAATACTCCTTCGTCAGAGCCTCCACGACGCCGTTGCGCGAAGAGTCGGTATAGAAGTTGTCCACACCGTAGGCACGCTTTGCGATAAGGTTGAGCGAAGCGAGTGCACCGCTGTAATCCTTCTTGTAGTATTTCAGTTCGGCGTCCATCATAACGGCCAACGCATAGCGGTAATACATCAGGTCGCAATCGAGAATCGTAATCGCGCCCGACATATCGCCGAGGAACTTGTTGGGCCATGTCATATTCTGACCCGCTGCGCCGTAGTCGCCATCGCCGAGGTTGCAATCCACACGACGGTCGCCGTTCTCGGTCTTGCTTGCGCGAAGCACATCGACAAACTGCTGCGAGTAGCTCCACCACTGCGTCGAGATGATAGGTACAGGGTGCTGGCAATACTCCGCCTTCACGAGGTTCGACGGCATATAGAAGTATTGGTAGTAACCGCCGAGCAGTTGCTCCGACTGATTGTTGTTCAGCGCGAAGATGACCTCGTTGTTGCACTTGTTCGTGCGCGAGAATATCGAAGCATAGTCGCTCAACAGTCTGCCCGACGAGATACCTATGGCATTCAGCGCATCTTCCGCCATTGCGAGGTAGCCGTCGCCGCCCTCCTGCGTCGAATATACCCACAGAGCATACTCGGCTTTAAGCATATTCACAGCATCTTTCGTGGCGAAATACTTGTCCGAACCGAGGTTGTCGGCATTCTCCAACGCCAACTCTATATCCGCTCCGATTTGCTCGTAAACCTTCGCCTTATCCGTGCGTGTAGGATAGGTCTCGGGCTGCGTGGTCGATTCGATAGGCACCGTTACCAACGGCACATCGCCCCACAGACGCACTGCCCAGAAGTAGCAATATGCACGGGCAAACGCTGCCTGACCGATTGCATAACTGCGCTCCGCATCTTTCATCGAAACGGTTGGTGCATATTTGAGTACGGCATTGGCTTGGTCGATGGTCGTATAGAGTGCCGACCACGATGCCGATGTCGTCGCCGCGCTCATCGTCGATTCGCGCACGTCGCGCATATTGCCGTTCTGCACACCCGATTCGAGGCTCGGACCCCACATATAGTTGCCCACACGAGCCTCGCCCCAATAGAAGGCATTTACTTCGTTCTGCACGAAGTTGGCGCGCATACGCTGATAGATGCCGTCCGTCGATGTCATCACATCGGAGGCATCGCGCCACATATTGCTTCGCGAGAGCTTGTTGTCCTGCATTATGTCCAAATCGCCATGGCACGAGCAGAGCGAGAGTCCTGCCAGCAGTGCGATTCCGATTATATTTCTATATTTCATAGCCATTTTGTTTTAAGATTCTACCCATTTATCAGAATGTGATTTTTACGTTGAACAGCACCTTGCGGGTCGGAGGCGCAATGCTCGAATTTGCATTGGCACCCGTCGATACCGAAGTGTACATACTGTCGCCCGAGCCGGTACCCATACCCGTTTCGGGGTTGATGGAGCCGCTTACAGCCGTCCAGTAGCACAGGGTGTTGCCCGTTACGCCGACCGTGATTTTCTTGATGCCGATTTTGCGGGTCCAACGCTCCGGCAGGTCGTAGAATATCGACACGTCGCGCAAGCAGAGGTAATCGCCCTTCTCTACGTTGAAGTTCGATATACGCGAGAAGTTGCGGTTACCGAAATCGGGGTCGTTAGGGAAGAATCGCGCATACTTGGCATTATCGCCCGGGTGGGTCCAGCAGTCGTACACCATCTTGTCGAGGTTCGAGTTGGAGTTGCCGAGCGTATTCTGTACGAAACGCGATTTCATATAGTTGTAAATCGAGTGGCCGAGCGCAAAGTCGAAGTAGATTTGCACGGTCAGACCCTTGTAGCGGAATGTATTGTTGAAACCGCCGACCGAGTGCGGCATAACGTTACCGAGGTAGTACATATCCTCCGAGTCAATCTGCTCGCGACCGTCTGCCAATCGCTTCGAGCCCGGACGGTTGCACCACTCGTAGTCGCCCGCGTCCTTACGACCGAGAATCGACTGACCGTCGCTGCGACGATAGCCGTGCGACTGCGAATCGTAATATGCCGCATTCGCCTCCGATTCGGTCTGAATGATACGCGCAATCTTGTAACCGTAGATGCGACCGAGCGACTCGCCCACTGCCGTACCGCCGAAACGGTATCCGCTTTCGCTCATCGTGTAACCGCCGATACGCCATGCGTCTTTGCCGTTGAGGTCGGTATATTTGTACTCGTCCGGCAACGACAGCACACGGTTGCGGTTGTACGAATAGGTGATATCGGTTGTCCAAGTAAAGTTCTTCTTCTTAATGTTCACCGAACTCAACTGCACCTCGAATCCGTAGAAACGAGCCTTGCCGACATTTGCCTTGACCGACGAGAGCGAACCCGTGTCTGGCAGCGTAATCGAGAAGAGCATATTGTCGGTTACCTTGTTGTAGTAATCGAATATGAAACGCAGACGGTCGTTGAAGAAGCCCAAATCCAAACCGAGGTCGAGTTGTGTCGTGGTCTCCCACTTCATACCCGAGTTCTGCATCACGCTCGGCAACAACGTCGAGTGGCCGCCGTACTGACCCGTTACGAATGCTCCGTAGGTGTCGTACAGACCGATGCCGTTGTTACCCGTCTGACCGTACGATGCACGAATCTTGAAGGTGTTCATACGCGATTTCGACACGTCCCAGAACGGCTCTTCGGAGATTACCCACGCTACCGAGCCCGCAGGGAAATAGCCCCAACGGTTACCCTTTGCGAATTTCGACGAGCCATCGGCACGGAACGTTCCCGAAACGATATAGCGACCGCCGTAGTCGTAACTTGCACGACCGAAGTAGGAGATGAGGCACTGCTTCTCGTCCTTGTTGCTTGCCGTGAACTCGGTACCCGAATCGATAATCGGCACCTTGTCCGAAACCGAGCCGGTCGAGCCGGCAGTCAAATACCAATAGTGTTGCATCATATAGTCGTAACCCGCCGTTACGTTGATGTGGTGCTTCTCTTTGAATGTACGGTTGTAATTGAGATATGCCGTAAACGAATCGCGCATGGTCTGCGTGCGTGTTTCGGTCGTCGAGCGGGTTGTCGAGATGTAGTTCGGCGTGTCGCCCACCGCACCGCGTGCGTAGTAACTTCCGCGGTAGTTCTCGTTGAACAGCGCGTACTGTGCCGTTGCGGTCAAGCCCTTGGCAATAGTCCATTTCAGGTTGAAATTACCCGTCATTCTCATGGTCGCCATTTCGCGGTCGTAGAATGCTTCATAGAACGATGCAATCTGCTGGTTCTTGTTCGTACCGCCCGTAATCCAGTTGCCGTTCTCATCGTAATCGCGATGCGTCGGAGCCATCATCAAACCACGACCAATCGAGTTGAAGTAGTTGGAAACCAGCGGGTGCTTCTTCGAGCGCGAGAGGTCGAACGTGGTCGAAGCGACCAAGTTCTTCGTGATGTTGAACGATGTGTTGCCGTGCATCGTGAAGATGTTGTAGCTGCTCATCGCCACCACGCCGTCGTCGCCCAAATAACTTACCGATGCGGCATATTTCATATTCTTCGTACCGCCGTTCACACCGACATACTCCTTGTGCCAAAAAGCGTTGGTGAACCACTGGTTCTGATAGTTATGGTCTTGGAATATGATGACCTTGTTCTTGTCGAGCGGGTCGTACATCCATTGATAGCCCGCAGGCACCTCCTGACCATAGTCGAGATAGCGTGTCGTATAGGTCGATGTCGGCAGCATGTTGCCCGTACCCGCGGCATTCGCACCATTGAGAATTGCCGTAGCGTTAGGACCTTCGGCAATGGCAGGGCGCACAAAGTTGATAAACTCGCGCGAGTTCATCAGATTCCATTGGCGAGCAGGCGACGACCAACCGAGTTGCGCATCGAATATGATTTCGGGAGCCTTGTTCGCC
>JBNMLI010000002.1:0-20124 GCA_050874765.1 Alistipes sp. | reverse complement strand
GGTGCCTGTGGTGAACTTCTCCTCGCGTGCGGCAATATGGGTGATTATGATAGGACTGATTATGACCGCCTCCGCGTCGAGCGACATCGTCTGCTGGATAGGCATCGCGATGATTGCCATGTCGGCTGTCTTCTCAATCGTTACACTGCCTGTCGAGTACGACGCCTCGGCACGCGCCTTGGTGTGGCTCGAAAGCAGCCACACCCTCACGGGTGCACAGCTCGACGGCGCACGCATCTCCCTGCGCTGGGCAGCCCGCACCTACCTCGTCGCCGCCCTCTCCGCCATCGCCTCGGTACTCTACTATATCGCAGTAGTATCCAACCGCAGGAGATAGTTTTTTAGTGGATAGTGGATAGTGATTAGTGGATAGCGGTTAGTTGGTGTAGTGTGAATAATGATATATAAAATAGATAGTTATAAGGATTTGATAGTTTGGCAGAGGGCGATGGATATAGCAAAGGGTGTCTATGAAATAGCCAAACTGCTACCCAAAGACGAATTGTTTGTGTTGAGCAGTCAGATGCGCCGTGCTGCCATATCTATTCCAAGCAATATAGCCGAAGGACAGGCTCGTAATTCTAGCAAGGAGTTCAGAAACTTTCTGTCTGTCGCCAAAGGCTCGGCTGCCGAATTGGAAACGCAACTGTTGTTGTGCGTTGAGATAGGTTATTGCAAAGAGGAGGATATTATGGGTGTACTCTCTTTGATTGCCGAAGTCGCTAAAATGATAAATGCAATACAGACCAAACTGCTTGATAAACAACTATCGGAATAATACTTTTTTTTAGAATGTATTTAGTCATGTCCCAAAATGCTAAAAAACTAATTACTAATACTCTATAAACTCAAAACTCAAAAACACTAATCACTAATCACTAATCACTAATCACTAAAAAACCTAACCACTATCCACTAATCACTAACCACTAACAAAGGTAGATGCCAACTCACTTGCTTGCGCAAGTGTGGCATGACTTGATTTTTATGATTTTTTTAACAACTAATCACTATCCACTGAACACTAATCACTCAAAAAAACTAACCACTATCCACTAATCACTAACCACTAAAAAATGTACACTTTCGACCACTCTTTGTTTCTTTGGCTCAATTTCGACGGCGGCACGACGATGGACGCCGCGATGGAAACCATATCGGGTACTGCGATGTGGATTCCGCTCTACATACTGATTTTCGCCCTCGTGTGGCACAAATGCGGTTGGCGCAGCACGCTGACCTTCGTTATCTGCCTTGCCGTGGCTATGGGACTGGCAGATATGCTCTGCGGCATATTCAAACACTCGGGTCTGCTCAAACACCTGTGGGATAGCTTCCCTGCGCGTCCGCGCCCGATGTTCACCGACGAGTTGCAGGGACTGGTACACGTTCCGTCCTACGCCCACGGTCGCTACGGCACCGTGTCGTCGCACGCGGCAACCGTCGCGGCTATGGCTGTGCTCTCGGCAGCGGTCATACGCGAGCGTTGGTACACCGTCGCCATCGCGCTCATCACACTGCTCATCTGCTATTCGCGCATCTACCTCGCCTGCCACTTCCCCGTCGATTTGGCATTGGGCTTGGCGGTGGGTGCCGTGGCAGGCGCGACGATGTGGTTTTTGTGGAAAAAACTCGACCGAATCATCAAAAAACGCGCAAAATAACCGAATTACCTATTAAATGGTTATCTTTGCGACACCAAACAGGAAAAACAATAAACGAAAGATAAAATGGAACAACTCAGCGAACAGGAACAACTGCGCCGTCAATCGCTTGCGGCACTGCGCGAATTGGGCATCAACCCCTATCCTGCCGAGAAATTCGATGTAACCGCCACGGCTGCCGACATAGCTGCGGGCTTCGATGCCGACCCCGACAAATACAAGGAGGTCGCCATCGCGGGCCGTATCATGAGCCGCCGCATCATGGGCAGTGCATCGTTCTTCGAATTGCAGGACCACACGGGGCGCATTCAGGTCTATATTCGTCGCGACGACATCTGCCCCGAGGGCGACCCGACGCTTTACAATACTGTCTTCAAGAAATTGCTCGACATAGGCGACTTCGTCGGTATCAACGGCTTCGTCTTCCGCACCAACACGGGCGAGTTGTCGGTTCACTGCCAAAAATTTACGGTTATCTCGAAGTCGATTCGTCCGTTGCCTGTCGTCAAGGAGAAGGACGGTCAGACGTTCGACGCGCTGACCGACCCCGAGGTGCGCTACCGCCAGCGTTATGTCGATTTGGTGGTCAATCCGAAGGTGCGCGAGGTCTTCGTCAAGCGTGCGCGAATCATCTTGACGATGCGCGAGTTCTTCGACTCGAAGGGCTATTTGGAGGTTGAGACACCGATTCTGCAACCGATTCCGGGCGGTGCTTCGGCGCGTCCGTTCGTTACGCACCACAACGCACTCGACATCGACTTCTATATGCGAATTGCTACGGAGTTGTACCTTAAACGACTGATTGTCGGTGGGTTCGACGGCGTGTATGAGTTCGGTCGCAACTTCCGCAACGAGGGTATGGACCGCACCCACAACCCAGAGTTCACCTGCATGGAGATTTATGTCGCCTACAAGGACTACCGCTGGATGATGGAGTTCACCGAGCAGATGTTGGAGCGCGTGGCATTGGCTGTCAACGGCACTACCGATGTCGAAATCGACGGCCGCACCATCTCGTTCAAGGCTCCGTTCCGCCGTCTGACGATGACCGATGCCATCAAGGAGAAGACGGGCTACGACATCACGGGTCAGAGCGAGGAGGCTCTGCGCGAGGCGTGCAAGCGTCTGAATGTCGAAATCGACGATACGATGGGCAAGGGCAAACTGATAGATGCCATCTTCGGCACCTACTGCGAGGGCGACCTCGTACAGCCGACCTTCGTGTGCGACTACCCGATAGAGATGTCGCCGCTGTGCAAGCGTCATCGCGACAATCAGGATTTGACCGAGCGTTTCGAGTTGTTCGTCAACGGCAAGGAGTTGTGCAACGCCTACTCGGAGTTGAACGACCCAATCGACCAGTTGGAGCGGTTCAAGGAGCAGATGCGCCTTTCGGAGAAGGGCGACGACGAGGCGATGGTTATCGATATGGACTTTGTCCGCGCCTTGGAGTACGGTATGCCGTCGTGCTCGGGTATGGGTATCGGCATCGACCGCCTCACGATGTTTATGACGGGTCAGACCTCCATTCAGGACGTGTTGCTCTTCCCGACGATGCGTCCCGAGAAGAAGCCCGTTGCAGATGCGCCCGAGAAGTATATGGAGATAGGTATTCCCGAGGAGTGGGTTGCCGTGATTCAGAAGATGGGCTACACCACCGTCGATTCGCTGCGCAAACTCTCGGCGGGCAAGTTCTTCAACGACCTCTGCGGTTTCAACAAGAAGAACAAACTCGGACTGAAAGCCCCTTCGATGGAGGAGGTAAAACGCTGGTGCGAGCAATAAAGTGGATAGTGATTAGTGAATAGTCGGTACAAATAATAAAGAAAAGAGTCATGCCACACTCGCGCAAGCGAGTGAGTTGGCATCTACCGCTGTTAAGTGGTTAGTGGTCAGTGATTAGACCGATAATCCCGACACTGCGAAAAGCACGAAAAACGCAAGAAAAAACCAAAACATTAAAATAAACAATACAATTATGGCAAGAAAGAAAATCGTTGCGGGTAACTGGAAAATGAACACCCTTCCCGCAGAGGGCGTCGAATTGGCAAAGAACGTAGTCGCAGGTCGCGGCACGGTTTGCGAGTGTGTAAACTTCATCGTATGCCCTCCGTTCACCCACCTCTCGCAGGTCGTTGAGGCTGTCAAGGGTTCGGACATCGCTGTCGGCGCACAGAACTGCGCAGCCGAGGCAAAGGGTGCATATACGGGCGAGGTCGCAGCGTCGATGATTGCTGCACTCGGCTGCAAGTACGTTATTCTGGGCCACTCCGAGCGTCGTCAGTACTATGGCGAGACTTCGGCAACCCTCAACAAGAAGATGGAACAGGCTTATGCCAACAACCTCACCCCAATCTACTGCGTAGGTGAGAACTTGGAGGAGCGCGAGGCAAATCGCCACTTCGAGGTCGTTAAGGCTCAAATCGAGGAGGTAGTCTTCAACCTCACCGCCGAGCAGTTCGCCAACCTCGTAATCGCTTACGAGCCGGTATGGGCTATCGGTACGGGCAAGACCGCTACAGCCGAGCAGGCACAGGAGATTCACGCCTACATTCGCGAGGTATTGCGCGGTAAGTTCGGTGCAGCTGCCGACGAATGCCCAATCCTCTACGGTGGTTCGTGCAAGCCGGCTAACGCTGCCGAAATTTTCGCCAAGGCCGATGTCGATGGCGGTCTGATTGGCGGTGCAGCCTTGAAGGCAGAGGATTTCCTCGCAATCGGCAAGGGCTTCGCTAAATAATCGGTTTCCGCGACCGACCAAGTTTGTTTTGTCGGGCTGTTCTCGCAGAGGGCAGCCCGATATTATCATAGGAGTACAATTATGGAGGAACGCCATATAAACATCAACGATTTCGACTACCCGTTGCCCGATGAGCGCATAGCCAAATTCCCGCTCGCAAGGCGCGATGCGTCGAAACTGCTCATCTACCGCAAGGGCGCGATTTCCGAACGCCACTTTGCCGACATCGGCGATGTCGTCCCCGAGCATTCGCTCTTCGTGTTCAACAATACGAAGGTCGTGCGGGCGCGACTGGTGATGCACAAACCCTCGGGTGCGCGGGTGGAGGTCTTCTGCCTCGAACCCCACGCCCCTGCCGACTACGAGCGGGCATTTGCCGTGCGTGGCGAGTGTGAGTGGAGTTGCATCGTCGGCAACCTTAAAAAGTGGAAGGAGGGCGAGGTGCAGATTCCGTTCGAGTACAACGGCGCGCCTTGCTCGCTGCGTGCCGAGATTACCGAGCGCGGTCGGCGCGAACACATCGTGCGCTTCCGCTGGGACGCCGATATGACCTTCGGACAACTGCTCGAATACCTCGGGCGCATTCCGATTCCGCCATACTTCAACCGCGAGAGCGAGGAAATCGACAACACGCGCTATCAGACGGTCTATTCCAAGTTCGAGGGCTCGGTCGCCGCACCAACGGCGGGCCTGCACTTTACCGACGAACTCATCGCATCGCTGCGTGAGCGCGGATTCGGTTTCGACGAGGTTACGCTGCATGTCGGCGCAGGCACCTTCCTGCCCGTTAAGGACGACGATGCCGCCAAACACCCGATGCACACCGAGCATTTCGAGGTGCGCTTGGAGGCACTGCGTATGCTCCTTGCCAACTACGGGCGTGTGATCGCCGTCGGCACTACATCGGTGCGCACGTTGGAGTCGCTGCCCGTGCTGGCGTGGCGCATACACACCTCGGGCGCACCCCGCGAGGAGGAGGTCATCGGGCAGTGGGAGGCGTACGACATTCCTGCCGACTATACGGGCGACGAGGCTCTGCGCGAATTGGTTACCTACATGGAGGCGCACCGCCTCGACCGCCTGAAAACGGCGACGCAGATTATGATTACGCCGCTCGGCTTCCGCTTCCGCATAGTGAACAACATCGTAACCAACTTCCACCAACCCAAATCGACACTGCTGCTGCTCGTGTCGGCATTTGTTGGCGAGGATTGGCACAAAATCTACGACTATGCCCTCGCGCACGACTTCCGCTTCCTCTCCTACGGCGACTCGTCGGTGCTGATGCCGTAAAGCCGTACCGACCATTAACGCAACGAGCCGAGAACACTTTTTCCGCGTTCTCGGCTCGTTTTTTGTCTGTCCCGACCTTGCCTATCTTCTGTAAGAGAGCGTGTCCGCCTGCTCGGCATCGCGCTGACTGTCGGGCCACTCCTTCTCCACGACGACACCGCTTGCATCGGAATATGTGGTGCTGCCGTTGTTCTGCTGCCTGATGATGCGCACAATGCGACCGTTGTTGTCCTTGACCACGACCGAGCCGTCGTTGCGCTCCCAAACAGTATATTTGACCACTCCGTTCTTGTCTTTTATGCGCTCCTGTGCCGTTGCCGTCGTTGCGACCGCCGAGCATAACAACGCTGCCGCTGCGAACAGCGACAATACCGCCGCCACTCTGCCTGTAAAATCTCGTATTATTCTCATTGTAAAGTAATTTAGGCTGTTAGATAATGTCGCGCGCCGCTACAACGGAAATAGGTCTAACTGCCCGAGTGCGTGGTTGAAGGTCAGGCGGTGGTGGGGCGACAGCCCGTAGCGATGCACCGCCAAGCGGTGTTCGCGGGTGGGGTAGCCCTTGGTGCGCGACCAGCCGTACATCGGGTACTCGGCATCGAGCCTCATCATATATTCGTCGCGGAAGGTCTTGGCAAGCACCGATGCCGCCGCAATGTCGGCATACCTGCCGTCGCCCTTGACTATGCAAGTATATGGTATCGAGAGTGTTGTGTGAAATCGGTTGCCGTCGATGGCAAGAAACTGCGGTTGCGGTGCGAGTTGCGCGACGGCGAGCGACATACCCTCGAACGAGGCGTTGAGTATGTTGATTTCGTCGATGCGTGCCGCGCTGACTGCCTGCACCGCCCACGCCACAGCCTCGCGACAGATAATCTCGCGCAGAAGGTCGCGATTGCGCGCGCTCATCTGCTTCGAGTCGTTGAGCAGCGGGTGGCTGAAATCGGGTGGCAGAATGACCGCCGCCGCAAATACGGGACCCGCCAAACAACCGCGCCCCGCCTCGTCGCAACCTGCTTCGAGCAACTCCTTCTGAAACGAATTTTCCAACATCGGCTCTAAATTTACAACAAATTTACACAAAAAATCGTAACTTTGTTGTGCTATGCAAATCAATTCCGTAACCCGCCAGTCGGGACTGTTGGCTGCCGTGCTGCTGCTCGCAATCGTTGTGGCAAATGTGGCGGTCGCCGCCGCGCACGCCACAAGCGCGGGCGTCGCGCTGTGGTTGCACGCCGTGGTCGTGGCGGCGGTGTTATTTACCACGGGAATGCTCGTCGGGCGAATGTCGATAAAGGGCGGTATCTTCCGCACGTTCTGCACGTTGCCGATTCCGATGTTCGGCATCGTGGCGTGTGGCGCACACCTCGACATCGAGGCAACGAATGTCGCCTACGCCGCCTTCTGCTTGGCGGTCGCACTGTTGCTCTTCTCCGAGAGCCTGCACGCGCCCGAGGCTAAAAACCCCATATTCTTCGGCTCGATTCTGCTCGGCGGTGCGGCACTGCTCTACCCGCCCTGCATAGTGCTTGTCGTACTACTGCCTGCCGCTGCTGTGATTGCGTCGCAATCGGTGCGACAGATGGCGATAGCCCTCATCGGGTGGCTGTTGCCGATTTTTGCGGTCAGCTATGTGTCGTGGTATGCGGGTGGCGACTTCTTCGGCACGGTGCGCTCGTTCGGGGAGCAACTTTCCGAGCCGCAGCCGTTTGCCACATTCGAGCGACTGCCCATAATCGCGATAGCCATATTCGCTATTGTCGGCTTGCTGATTGTCGCCGGCATAGTGTTGCGTTCGATGGACAATGGTGCGATGTTGGCTGGTGTCCGCAAATCGTTGCAGATGCTCGCCTTCGTCGTGGTGGCATTGCTCGGCGCGTGCGCTCTGCCGTGTTGCACCATCGCCATAGTTCCCATCGTCGCCGTGCCTGCGGCGGTGTTGGCATCATTTACGCTCGAAAGCGGACGCACCGACATAGCCACAATCGTCTATTGGCTCCTGCTGTTGCTTTCGGTGCTTAATCTGTTCGTTTGGTAATATACCCGTTTTGCAATTTTGCCGATAACACCCGCGAAAAGAGCGTGTACTTACTAATTGTAACGATAAAAGCACGCGATATTTATAAAATATAACCGATAGTGTATTGTTTGGTGATAAATTGTGCGTAAAAATTTGTTTATATAAAAAATAGTAGTACCTTTGTATCGCAAATGTGGGAGGTCTTCCCACTGCTCATTAACCTAACTAACCTAACACGGGACCTTCCGAAGTGGCATGCTTTGGAAGGTCATATTTTTTATGTATTGCGTTATGTGGAGGTGGTAGTAAAATGCGATTCTTGGGGAGTGAGGCTTAACGCAGCAGCCTGCCGTTGTCGTTCCACTCGCCGTACATCACGCCGCGGCGGGTGTTGTCTATAAACTTGGCAAGACGGCTCTCAAAGAGCGCACGCTCGCGCCGTTTGATTTGAATGGTGTCGATGCGCACGCGCCGATAGAGGTCGGGCAGTCGGCAGAAGTTCGCCCACACCTCGGCATCGCTCTTCAACGCCCGCAGAATATCCTCGTCTATTACAAATCCGCGCTCCGACATATCGGGCAGTACGGCCCGCCCTGCGTCGGTCATCAGCCCGAGAGCCTCCATACGACGGCATCGCTCCTTGTTGAGTTCCGACCACACGCTGCCCGCTTTGCGCGGACAGAGCCTCTGCGCCGTCGTGGTTGCGTCAATCTTCTTCACGGTGCTGTCTATCCAGCCGAAGCACATCGCCTCCTCGACGGCGTCGATATACCAAAACGTGCCGTCGTCCTTCGGGCGACCGCGCCGCACAACCACCCAGCACTCCCTCTCCGTGGCGTGGTGCTGTGCGAGCCACTCGCGCAACTCCGCCCGCGACGAAGCCCGTAGAAGATTGGTTATGCTTATCGCCATTTCTCGGTTGATTTCCGCCCGCCGACAGGTGTTGTTTGTCGGGGATTATTTGGTAAAGATGTTGAATCGGCGCAGACGCGGATTGCGACGGTCGAGAATCAGGCTGTCGAGCAACAGAAGGACGAGTGCCACCCACAGAAAGGCAGGGAATTGCTCGTTGTACTCTTCGAACTGCAACGTGGTCTGCTCGCCACGCTCCATTTCGTTGATTTTATCGACAATCTCCGTGAGTCCGAACGCCTGATTGGTGGCGCGAATGTAACCGCCGTTGCCTATTTCGGCAATCTCCTGCAACATCTTCTCGTTCAGACGGCTGACGACCATGTCGCCGTGTTCGTCGCGGATAAACTCGCCGCCGATTTTAATCGGAGCACCTTCGGGCGTGCCGATGCCTATGCAGAACAGGCGTATGCCCTGCTCGGCAGCACGGCGTGCCGCCTCGATGGCGTCGGCATCGTGTGCCTCGCCGTCGGTAATCAGTATTATGGCGCGACTCTTGTCCTTCGTGTTCGAGAACGAGAGCGTTGCGAGCGACAGAGCCTGCCCGAGGTCGGTACCCTGCACCGAAACGAGTGCGGGCGAGAGCCGCTTGGCAAACGCCTTCGCCATGCGGTAGTCGGTCGTTATCGGCAACTGCACCTTCGCCTCGCCTGCAAATACCACCATACCGACGCGGTCTTGATGCAGCGACGAGAAGAGTTTGTCGATGGCGTAGCGCGTGCGGTCGAGGCGACTCGGCGTGAAATCCTCGGCAAGCATCGAGTTCGACACATCGACCACGAGCATCATCTCGATGCCCTCGCTCTTCTGCTCGCGCAGTTTCGAGCCGAACTGCGGGCGTGCGGCAGCGATGATGACGACCGCCACGGCGACGATGAAGAGCGCGGCTTTGAGCCTTACGCGCCCTTGCGACACGTCGGGCATCAACTCTTTCAGTACCTCGCTCGCGGCAAAGCGGGCGAGTGCTTTGTGGCGTGCGCGTGCGAGCAGTGCCAGAGCAATAATCATCGCCGGCACCACCATCAGCAGCCACAATATATCGGGATTGGCAAATCGGAACATTACGGTATGCGTCTTAAAACAATTCGACCTATGATAAATTCAAGCACCAGAGCCACCAGCGCGGCAATGACCCACGCGAGGAACTCCTCGTGCAGCACGGTGTACTCGCTCACCTCGACATGGCTCTTCTCCATTCGGTTGATTTGGTCGTAGATGGATTGGAGCGTCTGCTTGTCGGTGGCGCGGAAATACTCGCCACCCGTTTCGCGGGCGATTTGGCGGAGGATTTTCTCGTCGATTTCGACCTTCATATTGACCAACTGCACAACGTTGCCATGCTCGTCGAACATTGGGTATGGAGCCTCGCCACGCGAGCCTACGCCTATGGTATAGACCTTTATGCCGTACTCCTTGGCTATGGCGGCGGCGGTGAGCGGAGCGATTTCGCCACGGTTGTCCACACCGTCCGTCAGCAGAATGATGACCTTGCTCTTGGCAGCGCTCTCGCGCAAGCGGTTTATGGCTGTTGCCAAGCCGTTACCTATCGCCGTGCCGTCCTCGATTACGCCGCTGCGCACTCGCGAGAGCAACGTCTGCAACGAACTCTGGTCGGTCGTCAGCGGACTTTGGGTGAACGCCTCGCCCGCAAAGACCACCAAACCGATGCGGTCGCCGTAGCGGTCGCCTATGAACGACGAGGCAACCTCCTTGGCTGCCGTGATGCGGTCGGGCTTGAAGTCGCGTGCGAGCATCGAACCCGAGATGTCGATTGCCAGCACGATGTCGATACCCTCGGCATCGGTCGTGGTGTTGTGTTCGGCACTCTGTGGTCGTGCCAACGCTACGATAATCAGCGCGATGGCTATGCAACGCAACGCAAATGGCGCGTGGCGCAAAAAGTATCGCCACGAGCGCGGAGCCGTGCGCAGACCCTCGACCGACGAGGTGCGTATGGTCGCATCGCCCTGCATCGTCCGCCATGCGTAGTAGGCGATGAGCGGTACGAGTACCACGAGCAACCAAAGTATTTTAGGTGAAGCAAATTCCATAAAAACAGTTAATATCTGACCGTAACCTATGTCTTCCAAAACTTGTTTCGGCGCGGATTACCAATTCTTTTTACCGCGGATAACGACGCCCGTCTTCTCCTTCAACTTGTCCTGCGTCTTATCCTCCTGTGCCTGTATGGCTTCGAGCATCGCTTCGCGCTCCTGCTCCGAAATACCGCCTTGCGCAGGTTGCTCGCCCTGCCGACCATCTTTGTCGCCCTGCTGCTCCTGTGGCTCGCCTTGCTGTTGGTCGTTGTCGCCCTCCTGCTTGTCCTGCCCCTCTTGCTGCTGTTGGTCTTGGTCGCCTTGTTGCTGTTGTTGGTTGTCCTTGTCCTGCCCCTCTTGGTTTTGGTTATCCTTATTCTCTTGGTTGTCTTTGTTATCCTTGTTGTTGTCTTTGTTGTCCTGATTCTGCTCCTGCTCCTGCAACAGCCGCTTGGTGTAGGCGTAGTTGTACTTCGCCTGCTCGTCGGCAGGATTCAGTCGCATAGCCTTGCGGTAACTCGACAGTGCCTCTTTGAGCTTCTGTTGCTGAAACTGAACGTTGCCGAGGTTGTACGCCGCATCGGCACGGTCGGTGTCGGCGAGCGTCGAGTCGGCAGCAATGCGCTCCAATGCCTTCTGCGCACCATCGTAACGACCCGCGCGGAAGAGCGCGTTGCCGAGGTTGTACGCCGCCTCGAACGATGTCGGTGCAGCCTCGGTCGCCCGCGTGTACGATTCGATGCTCTTGTCGTACTTCTCCTTCGCGAATTGGCGATTGCCCTTGCGCACCAGATGTCGCTCGGGCATACGTTGTGCCGAGGCGGTGCCGAGCGCAAAAAGTGCGAGCGTGAGTATTCCGATTATCCTTTTCATCTCTGTGCCTCCTTCCCTTTTACGGTAGCCACGGCATTGTGCGCAGGTGTGTCCTCCGCCGCAGGTTGCTCCTCGACAGGCTTCGTTTCCTCGACAAAGTAGTACGCCTTGTTGTACGCACTTTCGTTCTCGTCAGCCTCGGGCATAGCCTTGGCAAACTTCACGAGGTCGCTGTCGCGCAACACCGCTACCAAATCCATTGCACTCTTTTGCGGCAACTCGATGTCTTTCAGTGCATCGACAATCTCGTCGGTGGTCATCTCCATCGCGCCTATGCCGTAGCGACCCGCTATGTAGGTGCGCAATATGTCGCTCAATCCCGAGTAGTACTGCTTGTGGCGGTTGCTCTGCCACAACTTCTCGTTGTGCAGTTTTTCGAGTGCCGTAATCGCCACTATATGAGGCGGCAGCGGCGGCGCGGGCTTGAATATGTCCGCAAACTTGCGCCCGTGCTTATGCAGCCAAACGACGAAGCCCCATACGCCCAACGCGATGAGTACCAACGCCAGCAAGCCCCACAATAAATAGCCCGAGAACTCGCCGAAGCGCAACGGCATCTTGCGTTGCGGCTTGATGTCGAATATGGCGTGCGAGGTCGAGTCGATTTGGAACGTGCCGACCACCAACCGCAACGAGTCGTCGGAGTAGAGCGTATCGACGATGTTCTTGTCGGCATAGAGTACCTGCGCGCGCCCGAGCGAATAGTTGCCCTCGTCGAATGCCGCCATCGTGTAGCGTTTGCGCAGACGCAGCCGCCGACCCTCCGTTGCAAGTGTGTCGGCAGGCAAATCCTCGATGCACTCGATGCTCTGCTCGCCCGTCTTCTGGTCGGGTGTGCCGATTGCGCCGAAGTGCGGGAACTCGACCACCTGCACCTTGTCGCGCTCCACCTCGATTTCGAGCGTGAAGCGGTCGCCAATCATTATGCTGTCGGGCGTAATCCGCGCACTGATGTGCGGACGCTCGCTCTGTGCCACAGCGGTGGCGGCACACAGCCATACGGCGCACAATGCAGTCAGTATATGTTTAAGATTACCGTTCATCTATCTCTGCTTAAAGAGTTTGAGTAACTCGGCGGTGTAGTCGCCGTCGGTTGCGATGTCTGCCGTGTCTATGCGGTTGTGTTTCAGCAGGCGGTGTATGCTCTGCTCGCGTTCGTTCCACGAGGCGGCGTAGTGTTCGCGCACTGCCCGCGACGAGGTATCGGCCCACACCTTGCGACCCGTTTCGGCATCGCTCAACTCGACGATGCCCACATCGGGCAACTCCGCCTCGCGCCTGTCCCACACGCGAATGCCCATCACATCGTGGCGCGCACTCGCGATTTTCAGCGCGTCCTCCAACGCCGCGGCATCGCTCGGCGGATTCATAAAGTCGGAGAGTATGAACGCCGTGCAACGCTTCTTGTTCACGTTGGTCAGATAGCGCACCGCCTCCGAAATTGCCGTGCCGTTCGATTCGGGTACGAAGCCTATGAGGGCGCGGATAATCATCAGTATGTGGCTGCGCCCCTTCTTGGGCGGAATGAACTTCTCGACCTTGTCCGAGAAGAATATGCACCCCACCTTGTCGCCCGTCTGCACGGCAGAGAATGCCAGCACGGCGGCAACCTCGGTGATGATGTTCTTCTTGGTGCGCTCCGTCGAGCCGAAATCGCGCGAACCGCTGACATCGACCAAGAGCATCATCGTCAGTTCGCGCTCCTCCTCGTAAACCTTTATGTGCGGCTTGCGCGAGCGGGCTGTAACGTTCCAGTCGATGTCGCGCACATCGTCGCCCGCGCGATACTCGCGCACCTCGGCAAACGACATACCGCGCCCCTTGAATGCCGTATGGTATTTTCCTGCGAAAACCTCATTCGACAATCCTCGGGTCTTGATTTCGATTTTGCGAACCCGTTTCAGGATATCGTTCTCCTGCTCCTGCATACGCTGTTGTTACGATTAAGGCACGATTACGTTGTTCAGAATCTCGGTGATAATCTCCTCGCTCGAAATGTTCTCCGCCTCTGCCTCGTAGGTCAGACCGATACGGTGGCGCAGCACGTCGTGGCAGACGGCACGCACGTCCTCGGGGATAACGTAGCCGCGACGGCGTATGAATGCGTAGGCACGCGCAGCCTTTGCCAGCGAGATGCTCGCACGCGGCGAACCGCCGTAGGCGATGAGCGCCTGCAACTTTTGGAGGTTGTACTCCGCAGGCTCGCGCGTGGCGAAGATTATATCGACGATATACTTCTCGATTTTCTCGTCCATATATACGTCCTCGACCACTTTACGCGCCTTGACGATATCCTCGGGTGCGATGACCTTGTCGGGTTGCGGCATACCCGCACCCGAGAGATTCATACGCACGATGTCGCGCTCCTCCTGCTTGTTGGGGTAGGTGATTTTGGCTTTGAGCATAAAACGGTCTACCTGCGCCTCTGGCAGCGGATAGGTTCCCTCCTGCTCCAACGGGTTTTGTGTCGCCAGCACCAAAAACGGCTCGGGCAGACGGTAGGTGTGTTCGCCTATGGTTACCTGACGCTCCTGCATCGCTTCGAGCAGTGCCGACTGCACCTTGGCAGGCGAACGGTTGATTTCGTCCGCCAGCACGAAGTTGGCGAAAACGGGACCCTTCTTCACGATAAACTCCTCGGTCTTCTGCGAGTAGATTAGCGTACCTATAATATCCGCAGGCAACAAGTCCGGCGTGAACTGAATACGCGCAAAATCGGCATCGACAGCCTTGGCAAGCGTCGTGATGGCGAGTGTCTTCGCCAAACCCGGCACACCTTCGAGCAGTATGTGTCCGTTCGAGAGCAGACCTATGAGCAGCGTATCGACCAAGTGCGACTGTCCGACAATCACCTTGCCCATCTGCGTGCGCAACGTATCCACGAAGAGGCTCTCGCGCTCGATGCGCTCGTTGAGTTCCTTGATATTGATTACTTCACCCATATTTTTATATAGTGTTTTTTATGTTGTTTTGTTCCTTATTCGGTATCTATTAACGCCCCGCGCCGCAAATTATTGCGAACACCCTCATTTTATCGGCAACGGCTGTCTGTTTTGTCGTGCCGACAATGCGATTGCCGCACTACTTCTCTTCCGTCGTGAGTTGGGCAAAGCAGTGGCGACAAATCGGCTCGTAGGTATCCTTTTCGCCGAGCATGACGAGTTTGTCGTTTTTCGCCAAGCGGTGCGAATGGTGTGCCAGATTGCCGCAGCGGACGCAGATGGCGTGTACCTTTGTAACGTACTCGGCAATAGCCATCAGCGCAGGCATCGGACCGAACGGGTTGCCCAAGTAGTCCATATCCAATCCCGCCACAATGACGCGCACACCGCGATTTGCCAACTGACGGCATACATCAACGATGCTCTCGTCGAAGAACTGCGCCTCGTCGATTCCGACCACATCGACCTCCGAAGCCATCAGCAGAATGTTCTGCGGCGAATCGACGGGTGTCGAGCGTATGGTCGTGGCATTGTGCGACACCACATCCTCTTCGGAGTAGCGCACATCGATGCACGGTTTGAAAATCTCCACCCTCTGGTGTGCGAACTCGGCACGACGCAGACGGCGAATCAACTCCTCGGTCTTGCCCGAGAACATAGAGCCGCATATTACCTCAATCCAGCCCTTCTGACTTGCATTTTCGAGAAACATTTTTCGTCAAAATATCTATAATCTACAATAATTCTTATTTCTTAATTATTATTCTTTTCGACTACTCCTCCACGCGGGTGATGCAGGCACCGATTTTGTTGAGGCGACCCTCGATGTCGCGGTAGCCGCGGTCGATTTGTTCGATGTTCTGTATCGTACTGGTGCCCTCTGCGCTCATCGCCGCTATGAGCAACGACACTCCCGCACGAATGTCGGGCGAGGTCATCGTCGTTGCACGCAGACGTATGCGGTGGTCCTGACCGATGACGGCGGCGCGGTGAGGGTCGCACAGAATCACCTGCGCACCCATATCTATCAGCTTATCGACGAAAAACAATCGGCTCTCGAACATCTTTTGGTGAATCAGCACCGAGCCTCGCGCCTGTGTCGCCACGACGAGGAATACCGAGAGCAGGTCGGGCGTAAGACCCGGCCACGGCGCATCGGCAATGGTCATAATCGAGCCGTCGATGAAACTCTCGATAGCGTAGTGGTCCTGTTGCGGAACGTAGATGTCGTCGCCGCGACGCTCCAACTCGATGCCCAGTCGCGCAAACTGTGCCGGTATGATGCCCAAGTTCTCGAACGATACGTTCTTGATTGTCAGCGGCGAACAGTTCATTGCCGCCATGCCTATGAAACTGCCGACCTCAATCATATCGGGCAGCAGGCGGTGTTCCGTACCGCCGAGCGCGCTGACGCCCGCAATCTCAATCAGATTCGACCCGATGCCGCGGATATGCGCGCCCATACGGTTGAGCATACGGCACAACTGCTGAATGTAAGGCTCGCAGGCGGCGTTGTAGATGGTCGTCTTGCCCTTGGCAAGCACGGCAGCCATTATGATGTTCGCCGTACCCGTTACCGAGGCTTCGTCGAGCAACATATAGCACCCCTGCAACCGCTTGGCGCGCACCGAGAAGAACGACTCCGAGGCGTTGAAATCGAACTCCGCCCCGAGGTTCTGAAAGCCGATGAAGTGGGTGTCCAGTCGGCGACGACCGATTTTGTCGCCACCCGGTTTCGGAATATAGCCTACGCCGAATCGCGCAAGCAGCGGACCGATAATCATCACCGAGCCGCGCAGTCGTGCGCACCGACGGCGATAGTCGTCGCTTTGCAGATAGTCGAGGTTCACATCTTTTGCGGTGAAGGCGAACGTATCCTCCGCCAACTCCTCGACCACTACGCCCATAGCCCGCAACAACTCGATGAGTTGCTCGACATCGAGTATGCGCGGAATGTTGCTGATTACCACGCGCTCGGGCGTGAGCAATGTGGCGCATATTACCTGCAAAGCCTCGTTTTTCGCGCCTTGCGGAACTATTGCTCCCGACAGGCGATGACCGCCTTCGACCTTGAAAATTGCCATAAAAGAGAGTATTGTATAAAATTACCCTCAAAGGTAGCGAATCTTCGGGAATAAATCAAATGAAAAAAGGAGTGCGCCCGCCTGCCAAGCAAAGGCACGCGGACGCAGCGGAAAATCGGCACGCAGGGTCGTGCGCCAGCCCGTCAGGCTCGGGCTGTGGCTTGCCGACGGTCGTGCATAATCGCATCTTTGTTCTCCAACGCCCAGCCTATCAGACCGTCGATGTGCGGAAAGAGCGACCGCGCCCTGTCCGTAAGTGCATACTCCACGCGCGGCGGCACTTCGGGATAGATGGTGCGCGTGAGCAGACCGTCCTCTTCGAGCGTGCGCAGGGTTACGGTCAGCATCTTCTGCGAGATGTCGGGAATCATACGCAACAACTCCTTGAAGCGTACGGGGCGGTTCTCGCGGTCGAGCGTGTAGATGACAAGCAACGACCACTTGTCGCAGATGCGCGTCAGCACATTGCGTATCGGGCAGTCGGGAAACAGCGTATTTTGAATGGTACTTCTGTCCATAATGGTTTGTTGTTCAAATTACTCCACAAAAGTAATCAAAGATTTTTTAACCACCAACAGAAAAAATTTCAAAAATTTTTGCCCTCCCAACCGCCTCAATATCAACAATGCTTACTTGGCGGTAAGTTACTGTGGTGCGGGTGCCTTCTTGCAGAATTGAAAAATCAGCCTCACCTTTGCAGTTGAAAATAAACAAGCAAACTTTTAGAAACTATTGTTTAATATCAAAACTTTACAACTATGAAAAATGTAGTGTTAATCGGAGCAAGCGGATTTGTCGGTTCGGCAATTCTGCGCGAGGCGTTGAATCGCGGACATCGTGTAACGGCAGTTGTGCCGAATCCCGAGAAGATTACCATCGAGAATCCCAACCTTACGGTCGTCAAGGCGGACGCAACCGACCCCGACACGCTTGCCGCGTTGGCGCGAGGCAAGGACGCGATTATCAGTGCCTACAACCCCGGCTGGACCAATCCGCGCCAGTACGAACTGACGCTGGAAAACTATCCGCGCATCGTCGAGGGTGCCAAGCGTTCGGGCGTGGAGCGTCTGTTGATTGTCGGCGGTGCGGGTACGTTGTTCGTGAAACTGGGTGTGCGATTGGTCGATACGGGCGTGCTGCCCGAGGCGTGGTTGCCGGGTGTTAAGTCGCTGGGCGAGTTCTATCTCAACACGCTGATGAAGGAGCGCGACATCGACTGGGTATTCTTCTCGCCTGCCGCCAACCTCGGCAATCTGGGTTCGGGTGTGCGCACGGGCAAATACCGCTTGGGCAAGGACGATATGATAGTCGATGACAAGGGCGAGAGTTTCATCTCGGTCGAGGATTATGCGGTGGCGATGATTGACGAATTGGAACACCCGCGCCATCACCGCGAACGCTTCACTGCGGCATACTAATGTGCTAACAATTAGTGTAATAACAAAAAGCCGATGCGCAAATCACGCATCGGCTTGTTTTATGCCCTCCCCGCAGAATCTACTTGCGCGGACAGATGACGCGGATTCCGCCCTTGATGCAGTCGATTGTGAGCGGGAACTCAGCTCCGTGCTGACCATCGACATCGGTCAGCGGCGAGAGCGGCGAGGTCATCTCTATGTGCGCGGAGCGTATGTGGCGCACGGCAAAGTTGGGACGGCCGTTGATGAGGTAGAGCAGCATAGCCCACGCGCAGGCGAAGAAGTTGCACTTGTCGAGCATCAGCATATCGAACTTGCCGTCGCGCACCGATGCCTTGCGTGCCAAGTGGAAACCGCCCGCCGTTTCGCCGTTGAATACGAGTGTAATCAGACTGCGTATGTCGAACTCGCCGCCGTCGTGCCGAACGTGTAGCGGAATAAACTCGCGGCGGTGCAACTCCTTCTGACCCTCAATCAGATAGGCTGCCTTGCCTATGCGGTGCTTGATGCGGTCGGGCGTGTGTTGCGAGGTGGTCGTGAAGAGTCCGAAACTGAACACGTTTACGAAATACAACCCGTTCACGCAACCGCAATCTATCGGCTCCTCCGCTCCTCCGATAATCTGCCGTGCCGCCTTGGCGAAGTTCTTGCTCATGCCGATTGCTCCCGCAAAGTCGTTGGCTGTGCCTGCGGGTATGATGCCTATCGGCAGGTCTATGCCGTGTGCCTTCATCGAATTGACGACGTAGTTGATTGTGCCGTCGCCACCGCAAACGACCACTAAATCAATCATTTGCGGCTCTACTCCGTCGAATGGGTTTTTGCCGAACTCAATCAACCGCGACCACGGCTCGTAGCCGCCTTCGAGGAAAATCTCCTCGACCGTGTCGAGGCGTTTCTGTATTTTGGCGTGTCCCGCCTTGATATTATATAGTATCAGCGCAAGTTTCATCTCTGTGCTTGTTTTTTTTCTGTTCTATTTGTCGCTTACGGCATCGTCCGCAATGGTCGAGAAAATCTCGTAATCGTCCGCTCCTTCGGCCGTTCCGTCTGCCGTCGCACGGGGTGCAAGAATAAAATATACCTGTACGCTGTCGCGCATCTGCTCTGCCATTTCCACAGCCCGCTGCTCGCCCAGTGCCATAAACATCGTGCCGAGCGCGTCGGCGGTGGTGCAGTCGCGTGCGATGACCGTTGCCGATAGCAACCGCGAGCAGACACTCGCACCGGTCAGCGGATTTATGGTGTGGGCTATTTTGCGCCCGTGCGAATCGGTATGAAAACGGCGATAGTTACCCGAAGTGGCTAATGCAGCGTCGCTTACATCGACCGTTTCCTGCATATACTCACCCGGCGAATTGTTGCCGTCGAACGGTGTGTCGATAGCCACGCGCCACTTGCGACCCTTGGCATTGACGCCTCGCGCACGAATCTCGCCACCGATTTCGACAATGTAGTCGCCCGCTCCCTCGCTCTCCAAAAACGAGGCGACCATATCGACCGTGTAGCCCTTGGCAATAGAGTTCAAATCCAACTGCACGCGCGGGTCGTCTTTCCGCAGGCGGTTGCCCTCCACGCGCAGGTGATGCAACCCCACGAACTGCACGAGCGAGTCGATGTTCGGCTGTTCGATTTCGCCCTTCGCCGCAAAACCGTAAACCTCCGTCAGGGGCTTGACCGTGATGTCGTACATGCCGCCGCTGATGCGGTTTACCTCCGTCGCCACGGCAATGTTGCGCAGTATATGCTCGTCGAGCGTGTCGGTCAGATTGGCATTGATACGCGACAGACGCGAGTCTTCGTCGAAAATCGACATCGAAGCCTTCGCCTCGCGGTCGATTTGCATAATCCCCGCATAGAGTTGCTCTGCCGTGCGGTCGGTGTGCGCCACGACATGAAATGTCGTGCCGAGCATCGCCCCGTCCACCGTAACGTATCGTTCGGCGGGACGGCAACCTGCTACCAAAGCAGGTGCGAGAGCCAAATAAAACAGTCTTAAAACAAACTTCATACGCCGCAAAGTTACAAAATCGTATCGTATTGCCAAACAGTAATTTTGCCGTTTGTGCCGATTTTATATAAATATAAGTAACCTAATTTGGTTTTTAACAATAAAACGTCTATATTTGCACCGCTTTGACG
>JBNMLI010000001.1:0-21925 GCA_050874765.1 Alistipes sp. | reverse complement strand
GTCGCGAGGGTCGAGAATCTTCGGGTCAACACCCGGCAACTCGGTCGGAACCTCGAAATTGAAGATAGGAATGTTCTTGGTAGGAGCAGTCTTAATCGAACCATCGAGGATAGCGTCGATGATACCGCGGGTGTCGCGAATCGAGATACGCTTGCCCGTACCGTTCCAACCCGTATTTACGAGGTATGCCTTCGCACCGCTCTTCTCCATACGCTTAACCAACTCCTCTGCGTACTTGGTCGGGTGGAGTTCGAGGAACGCCTGACCGAAGCAAGCCGAGAAGGTAGGAGTAGGCTCGGTGATACCGCGCTCGGTACCTGCCAACTTGGCGGTGAAACCGCTCAGGAAGTAGTACTTGGTCTGCTCCGGAGTCAGAATCGAAACAGGAGGCAGTACGCCGAATGCGTCGGCCGACAAGAAGATAACGTTCTTTGCGGCAGGAGCAGCCGAGATAGGCTTAACGATGTTCTTGATGTGGTAGATAGGATACGAAACACGTGTGTTCTCGGTTACGCTCTTATCGTCGAAGTCGATTTTGCCGTTGCCATCGACGGTAACGTTCTCCAACAGTGCGTCGCGCTTGATGGCGTTGTAGATATCAGGCTCCGACTCCTTGTCGAGTTTGATAACCTTGGCATAGCAACCGCCCTCGAAGTTGAAGACACCGTTGTCGTCCCAGCCGTGCTCGTCGTCGCCGATGAGCTCGCGCTTCGGGTCGGTCGAAAGGGTCGTCTTACCCGTACCCGACAGACCGAAGAAGATAGCGGTTTCGCCCTTCGAGTTGGTGTTTGCCGAGCAGTGCATCGAAGCGATGCCCTTCAAAGGCAGGTAGTAGTTCATCATCGAGAACATACCCTTCTTCATCTCGCCACCGTACCAAGTGTTGATAATCACCTGCTCACGCGAAGTGATGTTGAAGACAACGGCAGTTTCGGAGTTCAAGCCGAGTTCCTTGTAGTTCTCGACCTTTGCCTTCGATGCGTTGTAAACGATGAAGTCAGGCTCGAAGTTTTTGAGTTCCTCCTCGGTAGGACGGATAAACATATTCTTTACGAAATGAGCCTGCCAAGCAACCTCCATGATGAAGCGGACAGCCATACGGGTATCCTTGTTGGCACCGCAGAAGCCATCGACAACGAACAGACGCTTGTTCGACAGCTCTTTCTGCGCGATAGACTTAACGGCAGCCCAAGCCTCCTGCGATGCAGGCTTGTTGTCGTTTTTGTACTCCTCCGAAGTCCACCAAACGGTATCCTTCGAATTCTCGTCCATTACGATGAACTTGTCCTTTGGCGAACGACCTGTGTAGATACCGGTCATCACGTTCACTGCACCCAGTTCGGTAACAGTGCCCTTCTCGTAACCAGTGAGTTCCGGTTTGGTCTCCTCTGCGAACAACTGCTCGTAGGAAGGGTTGTACACGACCTCGGTCGTACCGGAAATACCGTACTTCAACAAATCTTCTTTCTTAAAAGCCATAGTGTTTTGTATTTGAATGATTAAACTCTTGCGCTATATATTATTGTATCGAAATAAGCCCCGCGGGGTCGGCAGTATAACGCGATTGCCCGTCGTCTTATTTTTCCGATGCAAATATATCGCTTTATTTTTAATTGTGAAAAAAATAACAATAAAATATTAAAAAAATTCATAAAGTGCTTTTTACGCGCATTTTGCGGGCGGTTGAAACATCGGCGAAGGTTACCGATTGACACCCGCGGAATAAGTTTTGACAAAAATTGCCAACTTATAATTGTCATTCGCTCAATTTTTGTTACATTTGTAAGTATATGGCGGGAATCTATTTCCATATACCTTTTTGCAAGCGACTGTGCGGTTATTGCGACTTTCGGCGCAGTGTCCGACTGCAATATATTCCGCAGGTGGTGGAGCGCATGCACGCCGAACTCGATGCGGAGTGCACTTTCCTCGACGACCGCAAAATCCGTACCGTTTATTTCGGCGGAGGCACGCCATCGCTGCTCGCGCCACAAACACTCGCCGACCTCTATGCCCATGCCGAGCGGTTGTTCGACCTCGCGCAGGCGGAGGAGGTAACGGCGGAACTCAATCCCGACGATGTTACGGCGGAGTATGTGAAGCAGTTGCGCGCGACGCCCGTCAATCGCGTATCGCTCGGAGTGCAGTCGTTCGACGAGGCGGAGTTGCGCTTTATGGGGCGGAGGCACACTGCCGAGCAGGCGGAGCGTGCCGTAGGTCTGTTGCAGGAGGCGGGGTACGACAACATCTCGATAGATTTGATTTTCGGCGTCGAAGGTTTCGGCGACGAGGTATTGCAACGCTCGCTCGCAAAAGCTGTTGCGCTCGGGGTGCAGCACATCTCGGCATATCATCTGACCATAGAGCCTGCCACGCGTTTCGGGCGGTTGCTTGCGCGGGGCGAATTGTGGCAGGTGGCGGAGGAGCGGAGCGAGAGCGAGTTTCTGATGGTCCACCACGCACTCACGGAGGCGGGGTTCGAGCATTACGAGGTGTCGAACTACGCACTGCCCGGCAGGCGTTCGCGCCACAACTCCTCGTACTGGACGGGCGACGAGTATTTGGGAATCGGCGCGGGTGCGCACTCGTTCAACGGCTCGGTGCGTCGCTGGTGCGAGCAGTCGGCGGAGGAGTATGCCGACGGCATAGTCTATGGGCAGGAGGTACTGTCGGAGCGCGACCGCCTCAACGAATATCTGATGACCTCGTTGCGGCGCGCAGAGGGCATTGCGCCGGCGTACATTGCCGAGCGGTGGGGCAAGGTGGAGGCGGAGCGCGTAGAGCGGGCGGCGCAAGAGTTCATCGACGCGGGTACGCTGGTGCGCAGGCAGGCAGACAGCGGGAAGGAGCGGTTAGCCATTCCGCCCGAGAAGTTCTTGGTGTCGGACGCCGTTATAAGCGCATTGTTTGAGGTATAATTCGAGGTATAAAATAAATATAGGTAAAACATATTAAAAATTTTTAATAAAAACTTTTTCAAGTCGGAGCAAAGCACTATCTTTGCACCGTACAAATCGAACCGAAAAAGACAAAACAATCAATATAAATTATGAACGAAACCAAATTTTCGCCCGACACTCTGTTTGAGGTAAGTTGGGAAGTCTGCAACAAAGTAGGCGGCATTCACACGGTCATCGCCACCAAGGCACAGACCGTCACCAAACTGTTAGGCGACAAATACATAACCGTCGGTCCCGACTTTTCGCAGGACAGCGGTGTATCGGAGTTTGCGGAGGACGCTTCGCTGATGAAGGCATGGCGACAGGCTCTCTACGAGAAGGGTATTCGCGTGCGCATAGGTCGCTGGAACATCAGCGGTTCGCCGATTGCAATTCTCATCGACTTCACGACGCTCTTTGCGCAGAAAGATGATGTGTTGAAAATGTTGTGGGAGACCTACAAGGTCGATTCCATATCGGGTCAGTGGGACTATGTCGAGCCCGTACTGTTCGGCTACATTGCGGGCAAGGTGATAGAGTCGTATGTCGATACCTTCTGCACGGCAACCGACAAGGTCGTTGCCCACTTCCACGAGTGGATGACCGCGGCGGGCGGATTGTATCTGCGCAAGCACTCGCCATACGTTGCAACAGTGATGACCACCCACGCGACGGTCATGGGTCGTTGCATCGCGGGCAATCACCTCGCGCTCTACGGCGATTTGACCAAGTTCAATGCCGACGATTTGGCTCGACAGTTCAATGTCGTGGCGAAGCACTCGATAGAGAAGATTGGGGCGCAGTATCACGACGCATTCGTAACCGTCAGCGACATCACCGCACGCGAGTGCAAATATCTGCTGGGCAAGGAGCCTGACGCGATTACGCCGAACGGATTTACGAACGACTTTGTATGGACGGGCAAGGAGTATGACGCAAAGCGTGCCGAGGCGCGTCGCTCGATGATTGAGGTTGCGGAGGCGTGCCTCGGTCATAAGTTCCAAAGCGAGCCCCTCATCATCGGCACAAGCGGTCGTTACGAGTTCCACAACAAGGGTTTGGACGTATTTTTCGATGCGCTCAAACGCCTCGAATCGTCGGGCAAACTCGACCGCGAGGTGTTGGCATACGTTACCGTGCCTGCTGCCAACCACGGTGCGCGAATCGACTTGCAGGCGCACTTGCAGGACAAGAGCAAGCCTATCGACGCTTCGCAATACCGCTACTCGACGCACTATCTCGAAAATGTCGCTTGGGACCAGATTGCGCAGGCCATTAACGGCAGTGTGTTGGACAACGACAAGTCGAAGGTGAAGGTAATTTTCGTGCCGACCTATCTCAATCAGAACGACGGCATATTCAACAAGAACTATTACGAGTTGCTCGTAGGTATGGACTTGACCGTTTACCCTTCCTACTACGAGCCGTGGGGCTATACGCCGCTCGAATCCATAGCATTCTCGGTGCCGACCATCACCTCGACGCTCGCGGGCTTCGGTGTGTGGGCACTCTCGCAGGAGGAACACGAGGGAATCGTCGTCATCGAGCGCAACGACACCAATGCCGACCAAGCGGCGCAGGCAACTGCCGATGCGGTATTGCGCTTTGCCGCGCTGGGCGACAAGGAGGTTGCCGCCGTGCGCAAATCGGCGGGTGAGGTTGCCAAGCGCGCGCTGTGGTGCAATATGTTCAAGCACTATATGAATGCCTACGACATAGCCATCGAAAGTTGCACCTCGCGCACCAATCGCGCCGTACTCGGCGACGGCGGTGCCTACAACGAGCAAATCAACTTCGTGCGTCAGCAGCTGACGGCGGAGCGTCCGAACTGGCAGCGTATGATGATTGAGAAGACGCTGCCCGCACGTCTGCACCCGCTCGAAGAGTTGTCGCGCAACCTGTGGTGGAGCTGGACGCTCGGCGCACGCGACCTGTTCGAGTACATCGACAAGGATTTGTGGGTGGAGGTTGACAGGAACCCGATTGCAATGCTCGACAAACTGCCGTTGGAGCGGTTGCTCGAATTGGAGAACGATAACGTATTCCTCGAAAGACTCGATGCCGTTTACACGCAGTTCAAGGATTATATGAACGAGAAGCCCGACCCGAAGGCTCCGAAAATTGCATACTTCTCGATGGAGTATGGTCTGCACCACACGCTCAAAATCTACTCGGGCGGTTTGGGAATTTTGGCGGGCGGCTACCTCAAAGAGGCGTCGGACAAGAATGTGCCGATGGTCGCTGTCGGTCTGCTCTATCGCTACGGCTACTTCACGCAGCGCATCTCGGCGCAGGGTGCGCAGGAGGCTACATACGAGGCGCAGAACTTCTTCAAGTTGCCGATTTCTGCCGTGCGCGACGACGACGGCAGTTGGGTTACGGTGCAGGTTGCCTTCCCGGGACGAACGCTCAATGCCCGCGTTTGGCGTTGTCAGGTCGGTCGTACCGCGCTCTATCTGCTCGATGCCGACTATGAGGCGAACATCGACGAGGACCGTCAGGTTACGCACTATCTCTACGGAGGCGATTGGGAGAACCGCTTGAAGCAGGAGATTCTGCTCGGCGTCGGCGGTATTCGCGCGCTGGTGAAGATGGGCATCAAGCAGGACGTATATCACTGCAACGAGGGACACGCGGCGTTCATCGGAATTGAGCGCATTCGCAACCTCATTGCCCGCAAGAAGCTTTCGTTCTCGGAGGCGTTGGAGGTTATCCGCTCGTCGTCGCTCTTCACGACGCACACGCCTGTGCCTGCGGGACACGACGCATTCCCCGAGTCGATGATTCGTCAGTATATGTCGCACTACCCCGATGTGCTGGGCATAACGTGGGAGCAGTACATAAACCTCGGTAAGGTCAATCCGAACGACCCGAACGAGCGATTCTCGATGTCGGTGCTGGCTTGCAACCTCTCGCAGGAGGTAAACGGCGTGTCGTGGTTGCACGGCGAGGTGTCGAAGGAGATTTTGGGCAATATGTGGCCGGGGTACTTCAAGAACGAGTTGCACATAGGCTACGTTACCAACGGTGTACACTTCCCGACTTGGGCGGCATCAAATATGCGTCGCCTCTATGCCCGCTACTTCCCGAAGGGCTTTGAGGGCCACGACTACAACATTCCGGAGTGGCAGAAGGCATATCAGATTTCGGACGAGGAGTTGTGGAACGAGCGTATGTTCCTCAAAAACCGTCTTATCAAGACCATCAAGCGTCGCTACACCGACCCTAACCTCGTGCGTTTCGACTCGCCGCGCCAAATCGTGCAGGTGTCTGACCGACTCAAACCCGAGGTGCTGACCATCGGTTTTGCGCGTCGCTTTGCAACATACAAGCGTGCGTACCTGCTCTTCACGAACCTCGACCGTCTGTCGGCAATCGTGAACAACAAGGAGCACCCCGTACAGTTTATCTTTGCGGGTAAGGCCCACCCGAACGACAAGCCGGGTCAGGACCTCATAAAGCGCATCGTAGAGGTATCGTCGATGCCGCAGTTCGTCGGCAAGATTCTCTTCTTGCAGAACTACGATATGGAGTTGGCTCGCCGTATGGTGCAGGGCGTCGATGTATGGCTCAACACCCCTACCCGACCGCTCGAAGCGTCGGGAACATCGGGCGAAAAGTGCGTAATGAACGGCGTAATGCAGTTCTCGGTACTCGACGGCTGGTGGGTCGAGGGTTACAAAGAGGGCGCAGGCTGGGCTCTGCCTATGGAGCAGACCTTTGCCGACAAGGGTCATCAGGACGAACTCGACGCAGAGATGATATACTCGACCATCGAGGAGCAGATTGTGCCGAAATATTACGCACGCAATGCCGAGGGCATTCCGACCGAGTGGGTCGCATCGATAAAGAAGTGCATAGCCGACATCGCGTCGAACTTTACGACAAACCGTATGCTCAAAGACTACGAGGAGCGATTCTACAACAAGCTGGCGGCTCGCAAGCACGAGATGATTTCGGGCAATTACGTTCTCGCCCGCGAGATTGCGGCGTGGAAGCGCAAGGTATCGGCAGCGTGGGACAACGTGCGCGTCGTAGATGTGCAGCGTGCGCAAGTCGATAAGGAGGCAATGCTCATCGACTCGGCATACCACTTCGAGGTTACGCTCGACATAGCGGGACTCTCGCCCGAGGACATCGGCGTGGAGTTGGTTGTTGCCAAGCCGATTGTGCCGTCGCAACCTGCCAATGTCGATTACTCGGTACAGCTCAACCGCGTCAAGGAGGAGGGCAGCCGCATCACCTACGCGCTCGACTATGTGCCGAAACGCACGGGTATATTCGATGTGGCATTGCGCGTCTATCCGACCAATCCGCGCCTGCCTCACCGCATGGACTTCGCCCTCGTTAAGTGGGCATAGCACTACAACAGATTACGGCGGGGTGATACCCGCCGTAATCGCAAATGACGAATCGACTTCCGACCGACCGTCTGCCTACACCGCAAAAAGACCCGCACAGATACGCCTCGGGCGCAAAACGGCAGCAGCAGACAGGGCGCAGGAAAAATAATTCGGGCAAAAGTTGGCGAACCGACGCAAATTTTTATTATCTTTACGATAGAACTTGTAAAAATTATATTTCGACTTTATGGCGGGACTTACTTTTGACAAACAGGAGTTGGGCAACTTGGAGTATTCGCTCCAACGCGAGATGTTGGCGACCGACCGTCGCGGCGGTTATATGAGTACCACGATTGTGGGTTGCAACACCCGCAAATATCACGGGCTGATAGTCGCCCCCATCGACAACAGCGACAACACCTATGTTCTGCTCTCGTCGCTCGACGAAACAATCGTACAGCACGACCAATCGTTCAACCTGGCGTTGCACCGCTTCCGCGGTGTGTATGAGCCTCGCGGACACAAGTATATCACCGACTTTGAATACACGCCTACGCCGACCATAACCTACCGCGTCGGCGGAGTGATACTGCGCAAGGAGTTGTTGTGGATTCACAAGCGCACGCAGTTAATGATTCGCTACACGCTGGTCGATGCCCATTCGGAAACAACGCTGCGGCTGCGTCCGTTCCTTGCGTTCCGCAACAAGCACGAACTCTCGAAGGCGAATATGTATGCCAACGTGCGCTCCTACCCCGTAAAGAACGGCGTGAAGAACCGCCTGTACGACGGTTTCCCGTGGTTATACTTTCAGTTGAGCAAGAGCGATGCGCAGTTCGTACCCGCACCCGACTGGTACTACGATTTCGAGTATCGCGAGGAGTTGGAACGCGGCTACGACGGCTACGAGGATTTGCTCACGACGGGCTATTTCGAGATGAAAATCCGCAAGGGCGAGAGCATCATCTTCTCCGCTTCGGTCGATGAGATGCAGTCGGGCGACGAGATTCGCCAAACCTACGAGGCTTCGATTGCGCGTCGCACCCATAAAATAGACTTTTTGAGCTGCCTGCACCACTCGGCACGGCAGTTCATCATACGCCGTCCGGGCGACCGCACCGAAGTTGTTGCAGGCTATCCGTGGTACGGAGCCGACGGCAGAGCGACATTCATTGCGCTACCGGGACTGACGCTCGAACAGGGTTACAAGGAGGATTGCATCGCGGTACTCGACACGCTGGTGCGCGATATGCGCAACGGCGATTTCGCAGGCAACGCCTCTGCCGAGAAGGCTGCCGATGCGCCGCTGTGGTTCTTCTGGACATTGCAGCAGTTGGAGCGACACATAGGCGCAAAGGCGTTGTGGGAGCGGTATGGCACGGCGATGAAGAGCATATTGGCAGCCTACCGCAGCGGATTCTTCGGCGGCAGTGTAGCGATGCACGAGAACGGACTTATATGGGCAGCGCACGAAGGGCGCGCCCTGACGTGGGCGAACACCATAGCAAACGGTATGCCCGTAACGCCTCGCGCGGGCTACACGGTCGAAATCAATGCACTGTGGTACAATGCCGTATCGTACACGCTCGCACTTGCAGCCAAGATGGGCGACAAGGCGTTCGTAGCGGAGTGGAAAGGAATTCCGAAGCGCACGAAGGAGTCGTTCATCGAAAAGTTCTGCCTTGCCGACAAAAACTATCTCGCCGACTGCACCAACGGCTCTGTGCCCGACTGCACGGTGCGCAGCAATCAGATTATAGCCTGCGGATTGGATTACACGATGCTCGACGACAAGCAGAGGGTCGATGTGCTGATGAAGGTACGCAAATATCTGCTCACGCCGAAGGGCTTGCGTTCGCTCTCGCCGCAGGAGCCGATGTTCGAGTCGCAGTACAAGGAGAATCCGATAGAGCGCGAGGCGGCTTCGTGCAACGGCGGTGTGTGGGTTTGGCCGCTGATGTTCTTCGTAAAGTGTGCCTTCGACTTGGAGGGAACGCGCTTCCTGCCGACGGCTCGCGAGATACTCGAAGGTTTCGACGACGACATACAGTCGTACTGCATAGGCTCGGTTGCCGAGTACTACGACCCCAATCCGCCATTCGCTCCGCGCGGGGCGATTTCGATGGCGTGGAGCGTCGGTGCGTTGCTCTACATCAAGGAGTTGATTGACCGCTACGAGGCAAAGGCGAAGCGCACGGCAACGAAAGCAAAAAAGACGACGAATAATAAAAAATAAGAGATACGATGAGGGTTCTGATGTTTGGTTGGGAGTTTCCTCCCCATATCGCGGGCGGTCTTGGTACGGCCTGCTACGGTATGACACGCGGCTTGGCACGCAACGGTGTCGAGGTAACGTTCGTTATGCCTCGCGCCTTCGGCGATGAGGACAATCGCTTTGTCAGGGTTGTCAATGCGAGCGATGTGCAGACCGTATTCGGCAAGGTCGATGGCGGTGCCGAGGGTATCATCGACAAGATGTCGTTCATACACATCGATTCCAACCTTGTGCCTTATCTGTCGCCCGAGGACTACGCCACCTATCACGACGAGTTCGTAAAGACGGGCGAAAAGCGGTGGGAGACCACCGATGCGTGGAGCCAACGCTACACATTTTCGGGCAAATACGGCGCGAACCTGATGGAAGAGGTTGCCCGCTACGCAATGGTTGCGGCGCAGGTAGCAAAGGATTTGGAGGGGCAGTTCGATGTAATCCACGCCCACGACTGGCTCACCTACTTCGCCGGCATCGCCGCCAAACGGGTGAGCGGCAAGCCGTTGGTGGTACATATGCACGCGACGGAGTATGACCGTTCGGGCGAGAACATAAACACGCAGACCTATGCCATCGAGCGTGCGGGTATGCACGCCGCCGACAAGGTCATCGCCGTGTCGAATCTCACGCGCAACATCATAATCGAGAAGTACGGCGTGCCTGCCGACAAGGTCGTTACGGTACACAATGCCGTGCGCTTTGCCGAGAAGGAGTCGGAGGCTCCCGAGCGCGGAGTGTCGGACAAGGTCGTAACGTTCTTGGGTCGAATAACCTATCAGAAAGGACCGGACTACTTTGTCGAGGCGGCAGCCAAGGTACTCAAACGTGTGCCGAACGTGCGCTTCGTCATGGCAGGTTCGGGCGATATGATGAACCACATAATCCGCCGTGTGGCGCGCTTGGGCATTGCCGACCGCTTCCACTTCACGGGCTTCCTGCGCGGCGAGGACGTGCACCGTATGTTCCAACTCTCGGACGTATATGTGATGCCTTCGGTATCGGAACCGTTCGGCATATCGCCGTTGGAGGCGATGAAGTCGAACGTGCCGGTAATCATCTCGAAGCAGAGCGGCGTGGCGGAGGTGTTGGACTATGCCGTAAAGGTCGATTACTGGGACGTGGACGCAATGGCAGATGCCATCTACGGACTCATCACATACCCTGCACTCTCGAAAATGTTCGCCAAGAAGGGTTTGGAGGAGGTTACCTCGCTCAAATGGAACAATGCGGCCGCCAAAATCAAGAGCGTTTACGAGGAGGTCGTGGCGCAGGCGCAGAACAAGTAGAAAATAATAAAACGACACAGATATGAAGACAGTTTGTTTCTATTTTCAGGTGCATCAGCCGTGGCGATTGAAGACATATCGCTTCTTCAACATCGGCAAGGACCACAACTATCTCGACGATTTGACCAATCGCGCCATCATGCAGAAAATCGCACGCGAGTGCTACCTGCCGATGAACGCGCTATTCCTCAAACTCATCAAGGAGAGCAAGGGCGCATTCCGTTGCTCGTTCTCGCTCACGGGTACGGTGGTCGAGCAGTTCAAGGCTTACGCGCCCGAGGTACTCGATTCGTTCCGCGCGCTGGTAGATACGGGTTGTGTCGAGTTGCTCGGCGAAACCTATTCGCACTCGCTCGCCTCGCTCTCGTCGAAAGAGGATTTCAAGGAGCAGGTCAAGAGCCACGTTGCGATGCTCAAAAAGGAGTTCGGCGTGAAGCCGAAGGCATTCCGCAATACCGAGTTGATTTACTCCGACGAAATCGGAGCGATGGTCGGTGAAATGGGCTTCAAGACGATGTTGGCAGAGGGTGCGAAGCACGTTCTCGGCTGGAAATCGCCCGACTATGTCTATGCGGGTGCGGGCGACCAGAGCCTGCGGTTGCTGTTGCGCAACTACAAACTTTCGGACGACATCGCCTTCCGCTTCTCCAATCAGGGTTGGAGCGAGTATCCGCTCACGGCAGACAAGTTCGCCGACTGGATAGCGCAGGAGAATGGCGAGGTCGTAAACCTCTTTATGGATTACGAAACATTCGGCGAGCATCAGAAGGCATCGACGGGCATCTTCGACTTTATGAAGTTCCTGCCGAAGGCTATACTCAAACACGACGATTTGGAATTTGCGACCGTCAGCGAGTGCGCAGCCAAGCATCAGCCTGTTGCCGTGCTGCACTGCCCTCACGTGATGTCGTGGGCAGACGAGGAGCGCGACGTTACGGCATGGCTCGGCAACGACCTCCAAAACGAGGCTTTCAGCAAACTGTATGCGATGAAGGATAAGGTCAAGGCTCTGCACAACAGCGATTTCGACTATGTGTGGAATTTTATGCAGACCTCCGACCACTTCTACTATATGGCGACCAAGTGGCCCTCCGACGGTGATGTGCACTCCTATTTCAACCCCTACGGCTCGTCCTACGAGGCGTTCATCAACTATATGAACGTGCTCTCCGACTTTGAAATCGAGGTCGAGAAAGCCCTCGCCGCCAAGCGCAAGCGCACGAAGAAATAACCGCCACAGCGGCAATTTTTCGACACAATGGCAGGCAGCGATGTCTGCCATTGGTGTTTGGGGGCATAAACAAACCGAGCGGAGCCGAAGGTGGCTCCGCTCGATATGTATGGTGGTTGGGCTGGCGAGGTTATCTGATGCCGTAGGTGGCGTGGACGGTGATGCTGACCTTCTTGACCTTGTCCGAGGTGTTGTCGGCACCGCCGTAGGTATATTCGTCGTTGCCGTAAAGACCCGTGATTTGGAACACGCCGATGTCGATGCTCTTGATGTCCTTGATGCGGGCAAAGCCCTTGACGAGTTTCTCGGCGCGCAGCATTGCGTTGGCGGTTGCGGCATCGATGAGCGAGAGTTTGAGTTCCTGCAAATTGCGGATATAGTACTGCGGCATACCGCTCTCGATGTTGATTCCCTGCGGAATGAGCGACATAACGTCGCGCGAAAGAGCCTCGACCTTATCGACCTCGGCAGACTTGACAGCAAAGTTCTGGCGGGCGCGGTAGCCCTTGAAGCGGCGACCTGCGTAGCGACCGTCGGCGGTGTAGTTATCCTCGTAGTCCTCGTCAATCATAATTGCCGAAACCGAGTATTCGTCGTCGGCGATACCCTGCTTTTTAAGGTAGTCGGCAACGGCGGTGCGGTCGGCTTCGATTTTGCGGTAGCACTCGGCGCGATTGGTACTGCTGCTCTCGATTGCGCCCGTCCACACAATCCAGTCCGATGTCTGCTCGGTTTCGCCCAAGCCCGTAACCGTTACGGCACGGTCGGACAGACCTATGCGCAGAGCCGCCGCGCAGAGCATGGAGGTACAGATAATTGCCACGATGCCGATAATCACGGCCCGCATATTTACGTTGTCGAACAACGCGGAAATTTTGGAATTGTTCATAATCATAAGGTATTTGTTGCTCCAAATATATCGCTTTTTCGCATAACCGCACAACATCGCGACGAAAAAATTTCGGTCGCACGGGTATTTTCAGACAAAGCGAAGATATTTTCTCGTACCTTTGCGCGAGCATAATTTTACGTTGCTATGGGACAAGAAAATGAGCATCGAGCCGTCGAACGTGCCGCACTGCGTCGCACGGGGCGTGCGCTCGTCATAGGAATGGTCATCAACGTGGCGTACTCCGCCATAGAGTTCGGCATAGGCTTGTGGCAGGGGTCGATGGGATTGGTTGCCGATGCGGGACACAATATGAGCGATGTCGCGGGGCTTGCGTTGGCGTTGCTGGCGATGAGACTCGTCGAGCGTCGTGCCGACAGTCGCCATACATTCGGTTACAAGAAGGCATCGGTACTCATCTCGCTCGTCAATGCCGTGATTCTGCTCTGTGCCGTAGCGGGCATCATCATCGAGAGTGTCCATCGCCTATTTGCGCCCGACCACATCGAGGGTTGGAGCGTCGCGCTGACGGCGGGCGTGGGCGTGGCGGTCAATTTCGTATCGGCGTGGTTGCTCAATGCCGACAAGGGGAGCGACATAAACATCAAGGGGGCGTATCTGCACATGATGCTCGACACGCTGGTGTCGGTCGGCGTGGTTGTGGCAGGAGTGGTCATCTCGCTGACGGGGTGGTACATAATCGACCCGATTATAGGTTTGGTTGTCGCCGCCGCCATAATATACTCGTCGTGGCAGCTGTTCCACTCGTCGCTGCGCTTGGCGATAGACGGCGTACCCGAGGGGATAGACCCCGACCGCATAGTCGAGGAGATGGCGAAGACGGATGGCGTGGTGAATGTGCATCACGTCCACATCTGGGCAATCAGTACGCGCGAAACCGCACTGACGGCGCACATAGTGGTGGACGACATAACCCGTGCCGACGAGATACGCAATCGCGTGAAGGAGCGGTTACGGACGCTCGGCGTGGGGCACTCGACCATCGAAACCGAGTCGCTCTCGTGCTTCAACGTGCAGCACGACGATACCGACGAGGAGCATTAACATTAAAGAACGGATTATGAAGAACAGAAAAGAGTTGTCGGCGATACTCGATTTCGTGTCGGAGTATGCGACCTATATGTTGGGGTCGGGCGTTCACACCTCGCGTGTGGTGCGTAACTCGCAACGCATAGGAAAGTCGCAGGGCGTGGATATACAACTATCGACATTTCAGAAGAGTACGATTCTTACAGCCCGCGACAGCGACAGCGGCGAGTCGGTAACGCGCGTGGTCGGCATACCCGCACTGCCGATAAGTTTCGAGCGCAACTCCGATTTGAGTGCGCTCAGTTGGGACGCGATAGACAACTCGCTGTCGCTCGACGAGATTCGCGAGCGGTACAGCAGGTTAATCGCCCGCCCGCGCATCGACCCGATATTCGTGCTGGTCGCGGCGTCGCTTGCCAACGCTTCGTTCTGCCGACTCTTCGGGGGCGACTGGACGGCGTGCAGCATCGTATTCACATCGACGCTCGTCGGCTTTGCCGTCAAGCAACGCCTCACGGCGCACAAGGTCAATCACTTCCTCGTGTTTATCATCGCAGCCTTCACCGCCTCGCTCTGCTCGACCGCGGCTCTGCGCTTCGACTGCACGGCGGAAACTGCCATCGCGACGAGTGCGCTATTCCTTATCCCCGGCGTGCCGCTCATCAACGGCGTAATCGACATCGTCGAGGGGCATATTCTGATTGGTTGCAGCCGACCAATCAACGCACTGCTGTTGGTATTCTGCATCGCCATAGGGCTGTCGGCAACAATTCTAATGGTTAAAGATTCGCTGTTATGATAGTTTTCGACATACTCTCGGACGGCTTATTCGCCGCCGTCGCCGCAATGGGATTCGGTGCAATATCCGACCCGCCGATGCGTGCATTTCCGCGCATAGCCGCACTCGCAGCCGTTGGACATGCGTTGCGCTTCTGTCTGATGCGTTACGCAGGCATCGACATAGCAACCGCCTCGTTGTGCGCTGCCGTCGTAATCGGTTTCGGCAGTCTGTGGCTCGGGCGCGGTGTCCACTGCCCGATGACGGTACTCTACATTCCCGCGCTGTTGCCGATGGTGCCGGGTATATACCTCTACAAAACCGTATTCTCGCTCATAATGTTCCTGCAATCGCTCGACTGCGAGGCGGAGGGCGTGCGCTATATGCAGGAGTTTTTTCTCAATGCGACGGTGTCGGTGAGCGTCGTCGCGATGCTTGCCGCGGGAGCAACGTTGCCGATATTCATATGCAGCCGCCGAGCCTTCTCGCTCACAAGGCGCAAAACCGATAATAATTAGACCGACAGATGGAAACTTTTTGGAAAACGATAGCCGCCTATAATGCCGCAACGTGGCACGCACAGATTGCGATGGTCGCAGTGGCGGTGGTGCTTACCGTGTTGCTCTATGTGCGCCCGAGCCACGGCGTGCGCGTGGCGATGAAGTGCTACATGGCATTTCTGAACTTTTGGATTGCGGGCGTATATTATATGGTATTTTGTCGCGAGCGCGAGTTCAGCGATATGCTGGCGATGTTTTGGGCTATAATGGGTTGTATATGGGTGTACGACTTGGTGGCGAAGCACGCCTCGCTCGAACGGCAGCACAACCACTCGGCATTCGCGCTGTTTCTGTTCGCCATGCCGCTCATCTATCCGCTCTGCTCGCTCGCACTCGGGCGCGTGGCTCCGATGATTACCTCGCCCATAATGCCTTGCTCGGTGGCGGTCTTCACTATTGCGCTTATGCTCGCCTTCTCGGAGCGGGTCAATATAGTATTGGCGATGTTCCTGTGCCACTGGGCGTTAATCGGATTGTCGAAGGTCTATTTCTTCGGTATTCCCGAGGACTATCTGCTCGCAAGCAGCATCGTCCCCGCGCTCTATCTCTTTTTCCGCGAATACATACGCGACACGACGGCGGCGGGCGACTCGAAGCCGTCGGCAAAGGTGCTGAATGCGATGCTCATCGCGCTGTGCATCATCATAGGCATAGCGTTTGTCTATACGCTCGCCTGTCAGATAGACTTTTTCACACGGCTGTAAGCGCGGCGCAGGCGCATGCGGGGCAGTCAGCGGTCGGATTGCGGTCGGACACACACACGGCACAAAAAAAATGAATTGGCGTCTGCTTCGCAGCAGTCGCCGATTCCCGCAAAAAGATAATAATACTTATTTGAAAAAAGTGTGTGTCGTGTTATTTGGCGCGTCGCGCGAACTTGAAGTCGAAACCGATGCTGACAATAGTACTGCGACGGCTGTATCGGCTCGTGTAAGGCAGGAGGGTTGATGCGTTCAACTCTCTGGCTGCCACTACCGTGTGAGGCATATAGAATCCGTGGCATACGCCCAGATTGAAGCGCACCTTTTCGCTGATGTTGAATGCACCGCCCAAGCCGACCGTCAGACAGTCGAGTTGGTAGCCGAGTTCGGAGTGGAAGGCGTCATCGACATCGTAGTCGGTGTATTGCAGACCGCAACTTACAAGCCAACGCTTGTTGATGTTCCACTCGACGCCGAGCAGGTACTCCATCGTGTTGCGATTGACGAGTTTCTGCTTCGGAGTGGTGGTGCCGAAGGCGTTTTCGTAGTGGGCGTCCTTGTCGAAATAGCAGTTGTATTGCGCCGTCAGCGTAACCTTGTCGCGAAAACGCTTCGAAAGAGCCAGCGTCAGCAATGCAGGCTGGTCGTAGGCTGTCTTTGCACCGTCGGGATAGAGTCCCAAATCTTCGGGTTTCCCCTCCAATTTATTTTTGTTTGTAAGCGTAATTGCCGTGCGGAACTCATACTTTGCCGAAGCCGACCACCCTTTGTGGTTGAAATAGAGTGCCAGCACAGCACTTCTGCCCCAACCCGTCTGCTCGGCATCGATTTTCTGGTCGGCAACATCGTTTGCATATAGACCGGCTGCCGCTTTAAGCGTCGGGTTGATTGCGCCATCGGGCAAAGACGCAACCTTCGAGAAGATGTCGTAGGCACGCTGCATCGAGCCGTCCAGACCGAGAGCAGGCACCGTCGGGTTTATCATTATATCCTTGATATGACCGATATATTCGTTGGTAACATAGTTGAACCGGAACTGTGCTGCAAGCGAGAGCCACTTGGTTACGCGCACTGCCGCACCGAAATTGACAGCGTAGGTTACCTGATAACCGTGGACACGGCTCGACAACGAATATGCAGTTGTCGGAACGCCGAGTTGTTGCATAGCCAACGGCAGTACCGATACGCCCTCCTCGAATGCGCCGAGGCCGTTGTTGTATTTAGCTTTGCCGCCACCACCGCCGACACCTGCCGATGCCATGATGGAAAAACGCTTGTATTTCCACACGAAATCGAGGTTAGGCAAGAGCGGAGCGAAGGTTTTGCCGTCGAAACGCTTGGTCGCATCTCCGCCGTTCATTGCAAACGGAGCGTAGGTGATTTCGCTGCGGCGATTCTGAAACACGAACTGGTTGGCGATTGAGATGTGGAAACCGTCCTGCATAAATGCCGTGCCCGCAGGGTTGAAATAGACGGCATCGGGGTCGAGCGACGTACCTCGTGCGAGGTGGCGCACCCACTGTACGCTCTGGTTGGTGTTGGTTGTGATTCCGCCTGCGAAGGCTTCGAATACCGCAACAGCGGCAAGTAGTGTAAGTAAAATTCTCTTCATTCTGTTTTGATTTTACCCCGACCGTGGCGAGGGTGTTATTACGCTTCTTCTCCGTGAGTGCCAACGCATCATCGCGGAAAGACGGTCGCAAAGGTCGCGATTGTCGGCGGAGGTAGGAAACAAAATGGGAGATTGCCCATAGCAGATGTGGTGAAATCGCTATATGTGGCGAAAATCGCTAATATGTGGCGAAATTCGGAAGCGACAAATAGCGCGCAAATCCAAAACGAGGGCAATTGGAGGCTGTTCAGAGGCGAAGCGGGGCGACAAAGCAGGGGTGGTAGACGAAATTTCGGGAAATAGGTTTGTTTTATGCGAAATTTCACTATATTTGCATAATAAGGCATTGTGTGCCGCGCACTCCGCAGAGGCTGACAAAGCAGAGCGAAATATGTAAAGCACGGCGGAACACAGGCATAGCGCAGCGGACGAAGACGCGTTGGCGAGCCGACGGAAAAGCAAGAAATAACCGAGCGGGCATACAGCAATAAAAAGAGCGAAAACAATAAAAAAAACTATACGACTATGGAGTACGCAAATCATCTGGGCGAATATGCGCCTGCACAATCGGAGGCACAGATTGCCGAAATCGTTGCCAAAATGAAGGAGGCGGCAAAAGCCAACCACACAAAGGAGGTCTATAAGTTCTGCCTCTCGGCAATCGACCTTACGACACTCACCTGCAACGACTCGGTGCAGTCGGTTACCGACTTCGCCAAGCGCACGGTAACATTCCCCGAGAAGTATCCCGATATTCCGAACGTAGCGTCTATCTGCGTCTATCCGTCGTTTGTCGAGACGGTCGGTGTGGCGATTGACGGCACGCCGATGCGCATAACAAGCGCGGCAGGTGGTTTCCCGTCGTCGCAGACATTCCTCGAAGTGAAGATGTTGGAGGTGGCGATGGCCGTAGAGAACGGTGCCGACGAGGTTGATATAGTACTCAACGTAGGCAAGATGCTCACGGGTGCATACGACGAAGCGGCAAACGAGGTGGAGATGATTCGCTCGGAGATGGACAGCGACATCACGCTGAAAGTCATTATCGAATCGGGCGCGCTCAAAACGCCCGAGTTGATTCGCAAGGCGTCGTTGCTCTCGATGTTTGCGGGTGCCGACTTCGTGAAGACCTCGACGGGTAAAATCGATGTGGCGGCAACACCCGAGGCGGCAGTCGTTATGTGTCAGGCGATTAAGGATTACTACGCAAAGACATCGCGCAAAGTTGGTTTCAAGGCTGCGGGCGGTGTGCGCACACCCGAGGATGCGGCGTTGTACTACACCATTGTCGAGCAGATTCTCGGCAAGGAGTGGCTCACGACCGACCTCTTCCGTATAGGCGCATCGTCGGCAGCAAACAACCTGCTCTCGGCGATTGTCGGCGAAAACGTAAAGCATTTTTAGTCAGGCACATTCAGTAGTCGTCCGGAGAACTTGCCGACGGCTGACGGCGCGCGCAAAAGCCGTCCGCTCGGCATATCCGCACACAAACTCTGCCGAGCTGTCGGCGAGTGTGCAGAGATAAGGCGAGTGTGCAGAGATAAAAAGTCCTGCCTTACCCCAATCGGGTCGGGCAGGGCTTTTCGTTTATATAAGCCGCAGTAAAGACTGCCTGCGCAAAGCAAAGATGTGCGGGCGGGATATGATTGGTTTGAATCGGTTATCGGATTGTGTGATATCTTAACGCATGTCGCGCACCGAGCGTCGCACGACAAGCGACGGCGGCAGGTGCAGGTGCGAAGGCGATTCGTTCTCGCCAGCCATCACCCGCGTAAGAAGTTTCACGGCGAGCGTACCGATGCCGTCGGACGGCTGTTTGACGCACGTTATAGCAGGGTCGAGGTAGTTGAACACGGGGTTGTCGTCGAACGAAACGACCGATATATCGTCGGGAATGCGCAGACCCGACTCGCCCACCGCCTTCAACACACCGAGCAGAATCATATTGCTCAATGCGAGGATTGCCGTCGGGCGGTGCGCACCCGCAAGCAACAGTTGCGTTTCGGCATAGCCGTTGCGGATTGAGAATTCGTCGCCGACGACCTTTATGTCCTCCGCATCGACGCCCGCTCCGCGCAACGTGTCGGCAAAGCCGCGCACACGGTCGCGCACGGGGGTCGAGTAGGGAGTACCCTGTATGCAGGCTATGCGACGATGACCGTGGTCGAGCAGGTGCTCGGTCGCCATCACCGCGCCGCGGTAGTTGTCGGTCGTAACATACGAGAGGTCGGCGGCATCGGCAAAATATCTATCGACCATCACCAGCGGCACTCCGCTCCGCTGCACATTGCAGAAGAGTTCGGCATCGTCGCCACACGGCACGGCGATTATGCCATCGACACTGCGGGCAAGCAACGACGAGAGTCCGTTGCGCTCGTTGTGGGCGTCCTCCTGCGTGTCGGCGACAATGACCTTATAGCCACAGCCGCGCGCCTCGCGGATAATCACACCCGCCATATTGGCAAAAAACGAGTTCTCGATATTGGGGATAAGCAGTCCTATGGTGTCGGTGCGGTTGGTGCGCAGACCCTTTGCCAGCAGGCTCGGAGTGTAGTTGCTGCGACGCACCTCCGCCATGACACGCTCGACCATACGGTCGCTGATGCGGTAGCGGGAGGCGTTGCCGCCGAGCACACGCGATACGGTCGAAACAGAGCAACCGACACGCTCGGCGATGCTTATGATGGAGTCCTTTTTCATTATTTTTAATAATTGATTAGCGGAGTGTTACAAAATTATACAAATTTGGGCGAAATAAAAAACGAGGCGCGTTTTTTCTTGCATAATCCGCCAAACGTTTTTATATTTGCACAAACGATAGGCGCAAACAGGGAGCAAGGCGGAGCGGCAGAGCAGGAAATGAGGTGAAGAAGGGGTGAAAAGCGGTAAAACAAGGGCGATTTACCGATATAAAATAGCCGAATTGCCGAAAACCCGACTTGCACAAATGCGCAATCGTAAGGCGCAGAAGAGGCTGCGCGACGACGGACGAACAAACCTAAAACACTAACATAGAATGAGTAAAATAGTAGTAATCGGCAGCACCAACGTCGATTTGATAGCGCGGGTAGCCCATCTTCCGCTCCCCGGCGAAACGGTAGGCGATGCCGTATTTATGCAGGCGAACGGCGGTAAGGGAGCCAATCAGGCGGTAGCGGCAGCGCGCTTGGGCGGCGATGTTACATTTGTTACCTGCCTCGGCAACGATGCCAACGGCGCGGCTCTGCGCAGTCAATTTGCCGACGACGGCATAGACACCTCCTCAATCATAACAACCGACGACGCGCCGACGGGTACGGCGTTGATTTTCGTTTCGCACGACGGCGAGAACTGCATTGCCGTTGCGCCGGGGGCAAACTATCGGCTTACGCCAGAGGTGGTTGCATCGAAAGAGCGTTGCATAGCCGAGGCGGAGTATGTTCTGTTGCAGAACGAGATACCGAGCGAGTCGGTTGCCCTCGCAATCGAGAAGGCGCACGCGGCAGGCGCAAAGGCGGTGTTGAATCCCGCTCCTGCGATGGCTGTTGCGGACGCACTGCTCGCCAAACTCTATATGATTACGCCGAACGAAACCGAGGCGGAAACGCTGACGGGCATTGCAATCCGCTCGACGGACGATGCCGTGCGTGCGGCAGATGCGTTGCTCGCAAAGGGTGTGCAGAACGTAATCATCACACTCGGCAGCAAGGGTGCGCTCGTAAAGAACAGCGACACCGAGGCGGTTGTGCCGGCATTCCGCGTCGAGGCGGTCGATACCACAGCCGCAGGCGATGTGTTCAACGGCGCGTTGCTCGTAGCACTCTCCGAGGGCAAGGCTCTGACCGATGCCGTGCGCTTCGCAGCGCGTTGCTCGGCAGTGGCGGTAACCCGAATGGGTGCGCAGACCTCCATTCCGTGGCGCAAGGAGATAGATGCGCTATTATAATTATAGGTATAAATCCGAAAACACTTAAAACTTTCATATTATGTTTGTCGTAAGCAACTACACATTGGCAGTCGTATTCTGCTTCATCACGATGCTCTGCTGGGGCTCGTGGGGAAATACACAAAAACTCGCCGGCAAGACTTGGCGTTATGAGCTCTTCTATTGGGACTATGTAATAGGTATTTTACTGTTCTCGCTCATCATAGGCTTTACTCTGGGAAGTATCGGAGAGGGCGGCCGTAGCTTCGTGCCCGACTTGATGCAGGTATCTACCGCCAGCGTACTCTCGGCAGTGGCCGGCGGTATCATCTTCAATCTCTCTAACATCCTGCTCTCGGC